>NZ_JBHWZO010000002.1:0-64387 GCF_042728455.1 Promicromonospora sp. NPDC060204 | reverse complement strand
CGTACGAGGTCACCACCCTCACCGGGGTGGCGGAACTCCTCGGGGTCTAGAGCCGGACCGGCCGGGCTCAGTCGAGGGGCAGGATGGGCACATGAGCGAATCCGATGTCACCGCGATCATCACCGAGGTCGAGGCCCAGGAGGCCGAGCTGGTCCTGCCCACGTTCACGAACGACGACGCCTGGCGGCTCGGCAGCCTGCTGGTCGAGCTCGCCGTCGAGCGCGACCTGCCCGTGACGATCGACATCCGCAAGGGCACGCAGCAGGTCTTCCACGCGGCGCGGCCCGGCACGACGCCCGACAACGACTCGTGGATCAAGCGCAAGGTGCGGGTGGTCTACCGGTTCGGGGCGTCGTCGTACCTGGTGGGCCTGCGGGCCAAGGCCAAGGGCAGCGACTTCAACGCCGACCACGGGCTGCTGTTCCAGGAGTACTCGGCGCACGGCGGGGCCTTCCCGGTCCGCGTCGCGGGCGTGGGCATCGTCGGCGTCGTCACCGTGTCCGGGCTGGCGCAGCAGGACGACCACGCCCTCGCGGTCGAGGCCCTGCGCGAGCTGGCCGAGGCTCCGCCGCGGGTCTGAGGCCCCGGCGACCGCCCGTGTCGGGCGGTCGCCCGCCAGCCCCCGCTGCGACCAGTCAGCCGCGACAGTTCAGGAGACCGTCCAGCGCTGGTTGTCCCCGGCGTGGCAGCCGTACATGATCGCGGGCGTGCCGTTGTCCGTGAGCGCGTTGGAGACGTCGAGGCACAGCCCGGTCGCGGCGTTGCGCACCGTGCCGTCCGCCTGCGGGGACCACTGCTGGTTCGCGCCGCCGTGGCAGGTCCAGACCTGGGCGGCGGTGCCCTGCGCCCCGCCGCTCGGGTCGTCCAGGCACAGCGTCCCGAGCACCCGCAGCTCCCCGGCGGCCGAAGCCGTCCACTGCTGGGCCGGTGATCCGTTGCAGTCGTAGATCTGCAGCGCCGCGCCGTCCGCGGCGACGCCGCCGGGCACGTCGAGGCACCGGCCGGACGCCACGCCCTGCAGGGTGACCGGCGTCGGCTCGGGCGGCGGGGCGCTCGGGGTGGGCGTCGGCTCCGGGCTCGCCGGGGCGCTGACGGGGCTGGCTTCGGTGGGGCTCGGCACCGCGCTCGCGGAGGCGCTTGCCGAGGCCTGCCCGGCGGCGTCCTGCCCGGAGACGTCGCGGCTCAGCACCCAGATCGTGCCGATCACCGCGCCGAACAGCAGCAGTGCGGCGAGCACCCACACGAGCAGGCTGACGGGCGAGCGCCGACGCGCCGTGACGTGGTCGTACACCCTGGTGCTCCTCCTTCGTCGGACCGCTCTCGTGCGTCCGCGCCGCACCCTACTCGGTCCCATGCCGCTCGTTCCCCGCGGCCACCCGTTCCCCGTGGCGCTCGGTCCCCGCCGCCCGCCGGGTGCAGGATCGGGGGATGGCCGCGCACCCGGAACCGACCAGCAGCACCGTCCACGAGCCGAGGCCCACGGGCAGCACCGCCCCACGCTCCTACGTCGTCACCGGCGGCGGTCAGGGCGTGGGCCGCGCGATCGCGCTGCGGCTCGCCGCCGAGGGCCACGTCGTGGTCCTCGACCTCGCCGGGCCGCTCGGCTGGGCGCACCCCCGCGTCACGCTCGTCACCGGCGACGCCGCCGACCCCGACGTCGCCCGCCGCGCCGCCGACGCCGCGGAGGCGGCGGCCCCGCTGGCCGGCTGGGTCAACAACGCCGCGATCTTCCGGGACGCCCCGATCACGGCCCCGCCGTCCGAGGTGCTGAGCCTGATCACCGCGAACCTGGCCCTCGCGGTCACGGGCTGCCACACCGCCGTCGGGCAGCTCCTGCGGCACGGACGGCCCGGCGCGATCGTCAACGTCTCGTCGCACCAGGCCCAGCGTCCGGTGCGCGGCGCCCTGCCGTACGCCACCGCCAAGGGCGCGGTCGAGGCGCTGACCCGCGCCGTCGCCGTCGACCACGGGCCCGACGGTATCCGCACCAACGCGGTGGCCCTCGGGTCCGTGACGACGGCGCGCCACGAGGCGTACCGGCGCGAGCACCCCGGCGTCGACGCGCAGATGGCCGCCCTGCACCCGCTCGGCCGGGTCGGCACGGGCGAGGAGGTCGCCGAGGCGGTCGCCTTCCTCCTGTCGGACGCCGCCGGGTTCGTCAACGGCGCGGTCCTGCCCGTCGACGGCGGACGCGCGGCGCAGGGGGCCGATCCGGAGGCCACCTGACGCCGCCCGCCGCGGTCACCAGCCGTGCCCGACGGCGCCGCCGCGCAGCGGCGCCGTCGAGCAGGAGACCGTCAGCCGACCTCCCGCCACGGCCCGTGCCGGTCGCCCGGCTCCTGGTTGCGGGTCCACCACTTCGCCTCGTACAGGGCGCCGTCGTGCTCCACGAAGTCGCCGGTGTCGAAGATCCGCGACGCCGTCCAGGCGGCGGTGCCGTCCCAGGCCTCGGCGATCTCCTGCCACGGCCCGTAAGCCGACGCACCAGGTGTCTGGTTCTGGGTCCACCACGAGGCCCGCCACAGCGCGCCGTCGTGCGAGACCCGGTCCCCGGCCGTGTAGATGGTCCGGGCGCCCCAGGCGTCGACGGCGGGCTCCGTCAGGACCCCGGGCCGCGCCGTGACCCGCAGGTGGTCCAGGTTGATGTTGCCCGTGTCGGCGGCGGTGTGGTGCAGCAGGATCTCGTGCCGCCCGGCCGCCAGCGTGACCAGCACGCCGGGGGAGTGGTCCCAGATGCGCCACCGGTCGGCGCCCTGGCCGAGGTTCGGGAACGAGACCGGCTGCGCCGCGCCGTCGTCCACGGAGACGGAGAGCCGGCGGTCCAGCGGCGCGACGACCATCCCGTTGGCGTACCGGAACGACAGCTCGACCGTGACGGGCGCCGCGGCGTCGTACGTGAATCGGACGCCCGCCCCGACCTTCGTCAGGTCGCGGACGAACCCAGTGCCCGTGTAGCCGGGGTGCTCGGCGTTGGTGCGCGCGCCGCCCAGCAGCGTGGCCGTCTCCGCCTCGCTGACCTGCTCGCCGTGCTGCGCCTCGACGGCCGCGAGCAGCCCGCCGAGGGCTGCGTCGTCGCCCTCGGCGGCGCCGATCTCCTCGGCCAGCACCCCCAGGGCGTCGGTCGTTGCCGCGGTGTCGCCCGCCCGGGCGTGCGTCACCGCCTCGGCGGCGGGCCTCCGCAGCGCGACGGCGGTCGGGCCGTCGATCGCCGAGGCGGCCTCGGCGTCGCGGATCAGCGACAGGATGCCGAACAGCCCGGCCGCGGTGCCGAGGTACGGCTCCACGATCGTGTCGATCCCGGCCGCGACGTCCGGCGGCACCGCCCCGGCCGAGGAGGTGAGCACGGCCTGGCGGACCGCCTGCATCGCCCGGCGGACGGCGGGGAAGTCGTTCTCCCGCGCCGCGTCCAGCGCAGCATCGGCACGTTCGGACAGGAGCGCGGCCCGCTCGGGGGCTAGGCGCTCCGCCTCGTCGTCCAGCAGGTCGGTCAGGGACCCGTCCGGCCGCGGCAGCAGCGCCACGGAGACGGGGCGCCCGGGCGTCCCGTCCGCGCCGACGACGGCGATCGCGTTCGCCGCCCGGTAGGCGACGTCGTCGGCCGCGACGTCGAACGTGAACGTGCGGGCCTGCCCGCCGCCCACCCGGCCGGCGGCGCCGTCGACCGTCGTGCCGTCCACGGCGATGCGGGCCTGGCCGGCCGTGGTGCCGTCGTTGCGGACGGTCGCGGTGACGGTCACGGTGCCGGCCGTCGGGTCGTAGGCGACCTCCGGCGTGCCCTGCAGGGTGAACGTGCCCGCGGCGTAGTCGTCCAGGTCCGCGAGGTCCTCCGGCGTCGCGGGCCGCAGCTTCACCGCGTGCCCGCCGCCGCCCACCATCGAAGCGTCGATCGTGTCGGTCGAGTCCACCAGCGAGTGCGTCACCTCGACGGCGGTCGGGTTGCCCTTCCAGGACGCGTCCCCGGCGTCGGCGTAGACGTCGGCCACGTAGGTGGTGCCCTCGTCCAGGAAGGTGAGCGGCACCCGTACCGTGCGGTCGTTCTCGTCGGTGACCGACCCGAGGTACCAGGTGGTGCCGCTGCGCCGGGCCGTGACGGTGTGGTCGCCCAGGACGGCGTCGAGCACGTGGGACTCGTCCCAGACCGTCGGCATGTCCTTGAGGTAGGCGAAGGCCTCGGCGTGCTCGGCGTAGTTCTCCGGGGTGTCGGCCAGCATCTGCAGCGGGCTGGAGAACGTCGGGTAGAGCGCGAGCTGCGCCGTCGTGGTGGTCTGCACCCGGGTCTTGAGGTTCGCCGGGTCCCAGGTGACGGCCAGGACGCCGGGCGTGTAGTCCGCAGGCCCGCCCATCCAGCGCGTGAACGGCAGGATCGTCGCCTGCTCGGGCGGGTTGCCGCTCGCGCCCATGTAGTTGTGCTGCTCCATGCCGGCCACGCCCTCGCCCGTCATCATGTTCGGGTAGGTGCGCGACAGGCCCGTCGGCTTGATGGACTCGTGGGCGTTGACGGAGATCTGGTGCCGCGCCGCGGACTCGATGACCCGCTGGTAGTGCCTGACCGCCTCCTGGTCGTAGTGGCTGCGGTTCACGCCGCCCAGCTCGAACCGCGTCGCGTAGCCGGTCTTCAGGGCGTGGATGCCCCACTCCTGGTACTGGTCGAAGATCTCGTCCATGTGCGCGTCGTAGTAGTCGACGTAGCCGCGCGTCTCGTTGTGCGCCATGAAGCCGACGCCGTTCTCCTTGGCGTAGGCCAGCACCTCGTCGATGTCGACGTCGGCCTGGGGCGTGACGAAGTCCTGCCCCTTCCACTCGCCGCCCGCGTTCTGGTTCCAGCCCTCGGCCAGCACGTACTTGGCCCCGGCCTCGACGGCGAGGTCCACGTACTCCTTGATGCGCGCGGTGGTGGCGCCGTGCTTGGGCCCGGCGTTCCACGTCGTGTCGCGGCGCTGGAGTTCCCACCACACCCCGACGTACGTGCCGGGGTCGATCCAGTCGGTGGTGTCGGCGGTGCCGTCGTCGTCGGAGTCGACGTCGCAGATGGCGCACGGCGCGTTGAGGTTCTCGATGAGGTGGGAGGCCGCGAGGTCGCCCGCGCTCCGGCCGACGGTCAGGGTGCGCCAGGGTGTGCTGAAGCCGTCGGCGTCCACGTCGATCACCGCCTTGTCGCCGTTCGGCAGGGCGATCAGGTCCGAGACCAGCGTGCCCGGCGTCGTGCCGCGCACCACCGTCATGCTCGGGAAGTCGATCAGCGCCGCCTCGTGCACGGTCAGGAACAGCCCGTCCGCGCGGGACGCCGTGATCGGCGTCTGCGCGGAGGCGACGTCGGGCAGCGGCTGCGTGCGGTAGTGCTGCTCGTCCGCGCTCCAGCGGATGCCCGCCGGGATCGAGTACGCCGTCAGGTCGGCGGGCAGCGCGAACTGCGTCTTCTCGCCGGACACCACGACGCCGTCGCCGAGGCCGTCCTGCTCCGGGAAGGTGTAGCGGAAGCCCACGCCGTCGTCGAAGACCCGGAAGACCACGTCGAGCTCGACGCCCGAGGCCTCGTGCACGGCGTGCACCGTCAGCTCGTTCGCGTGGTTGCGCACCCGCGCGTCGTTGCCCCAGGCGGGGGTCCACGTCTCGTCGACGACGTCGCGGTCGGTGGACTCGACCGTCAGCCCCGTCGTCAGGTCGATGGCGGGCTCCCGCAGCGTCAGGCCGAGGCCCGACGGCGCGACGACGGTCGTGGTCCCGTCCCGCACGACCTCGTACGTCAGGGTCCCGTCGACGACGTCGACCGTGGCCTCGATCGACCGGTCCGGCGAGGACACCGTCCAGCCGTCGAGGACGCCGGCCGGCTCCTGGGTCGCCTGCTGTGCCGTCGCCTGCGTCGCCGCGGGGGCGGCGGGCACGACGAGCGCGGGCACGAGAAGCGCCAGCGTGGTGGCCGCCGCGGCGCGGGACGGCCGGCGCCCGGGCCTGCCTCCCGGTCTGCCGCTGTTTCGGTTGCCTGAGGGCAGGTGCACGTTCTCTCCCGGACGTCGATGTCGGCGGCGCCGGATTGCCTCGATGCAGACCAGCGGCAGGAAAGAGTTTTCCCAGCCGCCCCCGTGCTGTCAAGGCGGCCCCGGCGGCTTTCACCCGCCGTCGGCCACGACCTCCCGCACCCAGGTGTCGCCCTCCGGGCGGAAGCCCACGCCGCGCAGGTACGCGTGCTCGCCCGGCGCGGGCTGCGGCACGACGACGCGGTCGAACCCCTTGGCCGCGAAGATCCCGCTGCGCCGGTACACGAACTCGCCCGGCGTCAGGTCGCGGAACCGCATGGACACCCAGTCGAGCTCCACGACGCCCGCGCCGTCCCCTCCGTCGCGCACCTCCACCACACCCACCGTCTCGTCGCCGCGCTGCACCAGGAACGCCGAACGCTCCTCACCCGGCCCCGGCTGCGCCACAAAGCCCGGGGCGAAGGTCGCGATGTCGGCCGCATGCGTGCGCAGCACGTGCAGCAGGTACGCGTCGTCCGGCGCGACCTCCACCACCTCGTACACCGCGGCGTCGTGGCGCTCGCGGGTCAGGCGGCGCAGCCAGTAGATGTTGATGAGGCTGATCGCGGCGTTCATCGCGAAGAACGGCCAGATCCCGAGGATCGCGTTGTACGTGGTCGCGATCAGGGAGCCGGTCAGGTTGAGCCAGCGGAAGCGGAACACCCGCGCCTGCGTGAGGGACAGGACGACGAGCGCGGAGCCGACCCAGCCGGCGAGCTCGAGCCAGGGGAACATGCCCTGACCCTAAGTGGGCAGGGGAGTTTCGGCGGCAGCGGACCCTGTGCTGGCTGTGCGGACCCGGCCAGGCACGTCCCGATCCGGTTACCACTACGCTCTGGCCGTGCAGAATGTCTGGCTTGCCCCGAGCCCTGGTCGGTTCCTCGGCCTCCTGTGGCTCGTCGGCAGCGGATCGCTCTTCTCGGTGACGGGGCACGAGGAGCGCGCCGAGGCGGCAGAGCAGCATGTCCTGGTCATCGAGCCGGGTACCGCGGTCGACGAGGTGACGCGGATCAGCGCTGAGCTCGACGCGACGACACGCACCGCGCGGGTCCGGTTCCGGCGGTCGCGGGTGGCCAACTCGCTGTGGTGCGCGTTCCCCGTCGTGCTGATCCTCGTCGGGGCGTGGGCGAGCAGCGCCGCGATTCCGCCGACGGATCCGCTCCAGGACGTCGCGATCCCCGTCACGGTGGTCTATGCGGTCGTCACCGGCTTGTTCGCGATCGTGTGCGACCGGTACACCCGGCGGTCGGTGCGGCAGATCACCGAGTTCGAGGCGCCCGGAATGGTGCGCGTGACGGTGCCGGGGCGGGACAGGTTCCTCGTGCGGCTGATAGAGCAGGCGGGTCGGCGGACGGCCGCCGAGCAGGGGCAGCTCAGCGAGCTGCTGTGGCGGTTCGCCGATGCGGACCGGACCCGCCGCGAGTACCTGGAGACGACAGAGGCGTTCGACGACGACGAGTTCGCGCCGCTCCGGGCCCGGGCCGAGGACGCACGGCGCGACCTGCGGGCGTGGGCAGGCGAGGTGGCGACGGCCTGAGTCGTGCGCGCAGGACCGGCGGGGTCACCAGGACCAGCCGCGCGAGCTCAGCTCCAGCTCCTCCCGCAGCCGCTCGTCCGCCGCGGAGCGCTCGCTCGCGCGCAACGGGTCCGCGTCGGTCGGCAGGTCGGCGAGGCGGCACGCCTCGCGCAGCAGCGCGTCGTAGGCGTTCTGCACCGCGAACCAGTGGTGGGCGCGGGCGTACAGGCCGGGGTCTTCCTCGACGTGGCGCAGCTCGGCCGCGAGCTGGCCCAGGCGCGACTGAAGCCGCAGGGTCACCAGCGGGTCGGGTGCCGGCTTCTGGCGGGTCAGGAAGGTCCAGCCCATGGGGTGTCACCGCCACGTCGTCGTCGCGGAAGGGGTACCTCTCCAGCGTAGGTCCGCGGGACCGGGACGGCTATCCCGGCCCCGCGGATTCCTGCGGGGTTTCCTGCCTCGCGGGCTCCTGCCCGTGGTCAGTCGGAGTAGCAGAGGTCGCCCTCGCACCCCGCCCGCACGTCCGAGCCGTGCACGCCCATCACGACGGCGCCCCCGGTGTCGCTGTCGCCGATCTGGGTGTTGACCGGGCCCGTGCCGCCGATCACGACGTTCGAGTCGTCGTACGTGACCACGTTGCGGTCGCCCCGGCTCCGGATCGAGACGTCGTCGAACCCGTCGGCGCCCACCACGAGGGCGCCGTTCCCGGTCGCCGACGACTCGCCCTCGTCCGTCACGGTGGCCTGGCCCGTCGCGGTGGGTCCGGTCGTGGCGGGTGCGGCCGGTCCCAAGGGTGGTACCGCGGGACCCTCGTCCTCCGTGCCCTCCTCGGCCCCGGCCCCGGGCTCTTCCTCCTCGCCCTCCTCTTCCTCGCCCTCCTCCTCGTCTCCTTCGTCCTCCTCCGTGTCCTCGGCGTCACCCGAGTTGCCCGACCGGACGACCGACCCGGTCACGTCGACCGCGTTGAGGCCGCTGGAGTCGGTGTCGCCCGTGTTCGCGTTGATCCGGCCGTCCCGGCCCAGGAACACGTTCGAGTCGTCGTACGTGACGATCTGGTCACTGCCGACGACGCTCACCGAGTGGTCCTCGAAGCCGCTGATCGCCATGGAGCTGCCCGGCCCGTACCCCAGGAGCATGCCGCCGAACGAGTCGTTCTGGTGCGTGCCCGCCGTGGCTCCGCCCTGCGCTGCCGACGACGCCGGAGACGACGCGGGAGCCGCAGCAGTGGGCGGCGCCGCAACGCTCGACTCGCCGGACCGCAGCCCCGAGCCGTCGGAACCGAGCGCGAGCACACCGCTCGAAGACACGGCACCGGTGTTCGCGACGAGCCGCCCGTCGGCCCCCACGTAGACGATCGAGCCGTCGGCGGCGAGGACCTGATAGCTGACTCGCCGGTCCTGCGGCGGGGCCGCCGGAGCCGGTTGCCGGCCGGTCGGCACCACGATCACCCGGGTGGACGGGTCGCCCGCGGCGGCCGCCGCGCCCGTCGACGTCGGCGTGGCACCGGGAGCTGCCTGGACTACGGTGCGCGTGCCGGACGCGGAGGGGACAGACGCAGCGGCAACCGGAGCCGCCGCACCGCCCGCCGACGCTCCGCCCGTCGCCGCAGGGCCGGGCGCACCAGCGCCGGGCGCACCCGACGGCTGCGCCCCCGCCGTCGACCCGGATACCGCCGTCGTGCCCGAACCGTCCGGGGCGACCATGAGCACGAACGGCGGCGCGGCCGCCTGCGGCGTGGTCACGTACACGTCGCCCGCCTGCGCGGGGGTGGACGGCGTCGGGGCGGTCGCCGCCGCGGGCGCCGTCCGGACGGCGCCGCCCAGGACGTCGTGCGCCACCCAGGCGCACATCCCGGCGACGGCGACGATCACCGCGCAGGCTTGATAGCTGAGGCCGCGTGGCGCGCGGTTCTTCTTCCGATTCTTGTTCCGGTGCTTCTTGGTCCGGCCGTTCGAGGTGGACATCCCGTTCTCCTTCCAGCCGCGCGAGGAGCGCCGCCGGTGGGACCTCGTGCCGGACCGGGCATGCCGGTACCGGGCGTCGGTGGCTCGCAGATCGCGGGAGTCCGGCGATCGCGTGGCGGGTCGGGAGACCGTGCGCCGCTCGCGGTCGAGTTGTGCGACAGTCACGCCCGGGCGCGAGACGCGCGGGCGTTCCACGGGGCCCACCGCACGACCGGTGTCCTGCGTCCGGCCGCGGAGCCTCCCGCGGGAACGGACCGGGGTGCGCGGGCGGGCCGACGACGGCAGGCCGCCGGACGGGCACTGCCGCGCTGCCCGGTGCTGTGGCACCTGCGACGATACGCCGGCGTATCCGGCGCCGCCCCCGTGGGGACGGGATTCACCCGCCGCCACGATGACGGGTGAATCGGCTAGACTGGGTGCAGGCTTCCGGCGCGAGAGTGCCGGCGGGATCCGAATGAGACAGCGGATCGAGCGGCCCCGAGGCATCCACAGCCACGGGGCCGCTTGTTTTTCGATCGCGTCCGGGCGGCTCAGCCCTGCGGCAGCACCAGCTCCCCGTCGACGCGGACCGGGACCACCGGCGCGCCGTCCCGCAGCTCCGGCGGCAGGGCGTGCTCCGGCGCCTGCTGCCACGCGAGCGGGCGCTGGAACCGGCGGATCGCCGAGGCGCCCACGGACGTGTGCAGCGAGTTGGTCGACGGCCACGGCCCGCCGTGGTGCTGCGCCCAGCTCACGGCCACCCCGGTCGGGTAGCCGTCGTAGAGCACGCGCCCGGCGCGCGCCGCGAGCGCTGCCCGCGCGGCGGGCAGGCCCAGGTCGGTCGTGTCCCCCGTGAGGATGCTCGCGGTGAGCGACCCCTCCACCTGCTCGACGACGGCCACCGCCTCGGCCTCGTCCGCGTAGCGCACGACGACGGCCAGCGGCCCGAAGCACTCCTCGACGAGCCGGGCCGTGAGCTTCCCGGCCGGGACCTCGAGCAGCGCGGGGCGCGTCGTCGTCCCCGCCCCGGCGGGCCCGCCCGCCTCGGTGTCGGGTGCGGTCCCGGGCACGCCCTGCGCCCGGACGACGGCGTCGCCGGCCCGCGCCGTCAGCCCGCGCCCGTACGCGTCCGCCATGCCCGCCGTGAGGGCGGGCAGCGCCGGCGCCGCGTCGATCGCCCGCGCGAACGCGTCGACCACCCGGTCGCCGTCTGCTCCCGCCGGCACCAGCACGAGCCCGGGCTTGGTGCAGAACTGCCCGCCGCCCTGGAGCACGGAGGCGGCCAGCCCGGCGCCGTACTCGTCGGCCTTCACCCGGGCGGCCGACGGCGTGACCAGCACGGGGTTGATGCTGCTCAGCTCCCCGTAGAACGGGATCGGCGCGGGACGCGCCGCCGCGGCGTCGGCCAGCGCGCGCCCGCCGGCGAGCGACCCCGTGAACCCGGCCGCGCGGATCGCCGGGTGGGACACCAGCGCGACCCCGGCGTCGAACCCGTGCACCAGCGCGAACGTGCCCTCGGGGGCGCCCGTCGCCGCGACCGCCCGCTCGGCGAGCCGCGCCACGCGTTCCGACGTCGCGGGGTGCCCCGGGTGCGCCTTGACGACCACGGGGTTGCCCGCGGCGAGCGCCGACGCCGTGTCGCCGCCCAGCACCGAGAACGCGAACGGGAAGTTGCTCGCCGCGTAGACCGCGACCGGGCCGAGCGGCACCAGCATGCGGCGCAGGTCGGGGCGCGGGCCCATGGGGGTGGGTCCCGCGTGGTCGATCGTCGCCTCCAGGTAGGCGCCGTCGCGCACCACGCGGGCGAACGTCCGGAGCTGGTACGCGGTGCGGGTGAGCTCGCCGCCGAGCCGGTCGGGGCCGAGGGCGGTCTCGCGGTCGGCCTCCGCGACGAGGACGTCGCGGTCGGCGTCGAGCGCGTCGGCGAGCGCCTCCAGGAGCGCGGCTCGCCGCTCGCGCGGCCAGGCGGCGAGGCCGGGGGCCGCGGCGGCGGCCCGCCGGGCGACGTCGTCGAGGCGGTCCGGGGTGGACTCCCGGACGGTGAGCGACCGGACCGCGCCGGTCCGGGCGTCCCGGCTGGTCACGAGGCTCGCGCCCGGCACGGGGTGCGTCTCAGGCGTTGTCACATCCATCCCGTCGACCCGTCCCTCCGCACCGGGACCTTGCGCTCCCAGTGCACCCAGTCGTCGTGCGCGAGCGCCGTCTCGTCGATCTCGATGCCCCAGCCGGGTCGGTCGGGCCGCAGCTCCAGGTGCCCGTCGACCGGTACGTACGGGTCGTGGCACCAGGAGACCTCGTCGAACTTGTACTCCAGGATCGAGAAGTTCCAGGTCGCGGCCGCGAAGTGCACGTTGGCCGCCGTCGCGAGGGGCCCGAGCGGGTTGTGGGGTGCGACGGGGACGTCGTGCGCCTCGGCGAGCGTCGCGATCTTGCGCAGCTGCGTGAGCCCGCCGACCACGGCGATGTCGGGCTGGACGATGTCGGCCCCCTGCACGGCCAGCAGCCCGAGGAACTCGTTCGGGGAGTACAGCGACTCGCCCGTGGCGAGCGGCACCGTCATCTCCGCGCGGATCCGGCCCCAGGCGGGCAGGTGCTCCGGGCGGATGGGCTCCTCCAGGAACATCGGCTCGTTCGGGGCGAGCGCCGCGGCCAGGTCCACGGCCTGGCGCGGCTCCCAGAGGCAGCCGTGGGCGTCGAACGCGAACTCCCACTCCTCGGGGTGGTTTGCGCGGATCTCGCCGAACCAGTCGCCGAGCTCCCGCGCGACCAGCCCGAACCTCGACCGGTGCAGGTCGCGGCGGTAGGGGCTGAGCTTGAACGCGTCCACGCCGTGGTGCTCGTGCAGCGCGGCGGTGCGGTCGCGCAGCTCGGGCACGTCGGGCGCGTCGTAGAGGCCCGCGTAGACCCGCACCCGGTCGCGGACGGCGCCGCCGAGGAGCTGGTAGACGGGCACGCCGAGCCGCTTGGCGGCGATGTCCCACAGGGCGTGGTCCACCGCGGCGATGGCTGCCAGCCCGAGCGCCCCCTGCGGGAACCGGGCCGACTGGTGCAGCAGCTGGTTCACGTACGCGACGCGGGAGGCGTCGATGCCCGCGATCTGGTCCGCGAGGTACTCGATGATCGCCGGGTAGGCGAGGTCGGGGCCGTGGTTGTAGATCTCGGCCCAGCCGTCGATGCCGTCGTCGGTGGTGATGCGCAGCAGCACGCGGGGACGGTTCCCGACCCGCTGCAGGTAGGTGGTGAGCCGGGCGATGGTCGTGCCGCCCGTCATGCTCGTCGTCATACCGAGACCTTCCAGTCGTCGAGGATCCGCGTGATGGCGGCGCGGTCGGGCTCGGCCAGGGTGGTGCTGGGCGGCCGGACGGACCGGTCGCACAGCCCCATCTGGTGCATGGCCTCCTTGACCACGGAGACGTTGTCGGCGGACCGGTCGCGGGCCCGGAGCTGCTCGAACTCCCGGATGCGGCGCCAGACGCCGGCCGCCCCGGCGGCGTCGTCCTGCCGGAGCGCGTCCAGCAGGTCGAACGAGACGTCCGGGGCGACGTTGACCAGGCCCGAGGTGAACGCGCGCGCACCGGCCTGCCACGCCGACGGCGCGTACGACTCGGCGAGCCCGGCGATCCAGAGCAGGTCCGCGTCGGTGTCCTGCACGGTCTCGGCGAAGGCGACGGGGTCCGGCACGGAGTACTTGACCCCCACGACGTTGCCCGCCTGGTGCGCGAGCGCCGCGACGTCCGACCCCCGGATGGCGGGGGAGCTGACGTACGGCAGGACGGCGAGGCCGGGCACGGAGTGCGCGACGGCGGCCACGTACTCGACCCAGCCCCGGCGCGACATGTAGGGGAGCACAGGCTGGTGCACCATCACGGCGTGCGCGCCGAGCTCGGCGGCCGCCCGGGCCTCGGCCTGCGCGGTGGCGGGGTCCAGCCCCACGCCCACGACGACGACGGCGCGGTCGCGCGCCACCTCGGTGACGGTCCGCGCGACGTCGGCGCGCTCGCGCGGGGTCAGGGCGTAGAACTCGCCGGTGTTGCCGTTCGGGGTGATGGCGCCGAGGCCCGCCTCGACCAGGCGGCCGGCGAGCTGCCCGGTCCGGGCGAGGTCGACACCGCCGTCGGGCGCGTAGGGGACGACGGGGATGCCGACGACCGTCCTCAGGCGTTCGACGACGTCGTGGTGCCCGGTCATGATGCTCCGTTCTGCTGGGGACTGTTCTGCTCGGGTCCGGCGTCCTGCAGGGCGCCGGCCTGCTGTTCCACGGGCTTGATCTGCACCCAGAGGCCGTAGATCGCGGCGCTCACGAGGCAGCTGACCGCCGCGAACACGAGCGGCCAGAGGTAGGAGCCGCCGGACGCCGTCAGGGCCAGCCCGATCGCGATCGGGCTGATGAGGTTGCCGAGCTGCGAGCCGAAGTTCTGGAAGCCGGCCAGGGAACCGACCCGCTCGGGGCTGGGGGAGACCTCGGCCGGCAGGCTGAGGATCGCGGCCCCGGCGAAGGAGTGGGCGGCGCTGGAGACGGTCAGGACCACCATGAGCACCACGTTGCTCTCCACGAACGGGCTGAAGCCGATGCACGCGCTGAGCACGAGGCCCGAGATGATCGGCACCTTGCGCGCGACGTTCGGCGACAGGCCGGAGGCGAGCATCCGGTCGGAGACGATCCCGCCCAGCACCGTGGAACCGATGCCGATGACCGCGGGCAGGGCCCCGACCATGCCGAACTCCGCCTCGGTGAACCCGCGCTCGTTGAGCAGGTAGCTGGGGTACCACGTGAGGAAGAACGCCCCGGCGAGCGACCGGAAGACGTAGCCGAGCATGAGCGCCCAGGTCTGGTTGTCGCGCAGCAGCGCGCTCCAGCGCACCGGCTCCCCGGTGTGCCGCACCATCTCGGCCTGGTCGGAGCGGATGTGGTCCAGCTCCTCGGCGTTGACCCGCCTGTGGTTCTGCGGCGCGCGGTAGATGGCGAGCCAGCCGACGATCCACAGCAGCCCGACGCCGCCGATCAGGACGAACGTCCAGCGCCACCCGGCGAAGACGGCGATCGACGTGACGATCGGGATGGAGAGGGCTGAGCCGATCTGCTGGCCCATGTCGAACAGGCTGGACGCGAAGGCCCGCTCGCGGCGTGGGAACCAGGTGGAGACCACCTTGATGTTCGCGGGCTGCACGGGCGCCTCGCCGATGCCGAGGCCGAGCCGGAAGACGATCAGGCTCGTGACGCCGGTCGCGAAGGCCGTCAGCGCCGTCCAGACCGACCACCAGCCCACCGCGATCGGGTAGATGACGCGCGGACCGAACTTGTCCAGGAGCCAGCCCGACGGCACCTGGAACAGCGCGTAGGTCCAGAAGAACGAGGACAGCAGCACACCCTGCACGGCAGGGCTGATGTGGAAGTCCTCCGAGATGAACGGCAGCGCGACGCTGAGGGCGGCGCGGTCGAGGTAGGCGATCGTGAGCCCGAGCGCCGAGAACGCGACGATCGTCCAGCGCATCTGGCTGCGTCGCGCCCGGGCTGCGACGGGCGCAGGCTGCTTTGTACTATTGAGCATCGTTGCTCCTCCATCGAGTGACGTGCGTGCTCCGCCATGGAGCACTCGTTCCAGAGGTGCGGCCCGGGAACTTGGCGGTGAACGGGCTGCACCTCGCTTGCGTCGCCGCGCGTGCCGACGCCGGGCCCACGGGCCCGCCGGCGCTCGCGGCGCGGGTCCTGCGGGTCAGGCGGTCGCACCTCCTTGGCGGAGCCGGTCGAGGAAGCCGGCGATGTGCCGGCGGGTCAGGTCCGCCGCGAGGTCGGCGTCGCCGGCCTCGGCGGCGGCAAGGATCTGCGCGTGCTCCTGCGCCTCGCCGCGCCAGCTCGGCTGCCTGGCCCAGGTGGTGACGGCGGCGAGCGCCGTCTGGTCCCGCAGGCCCTCCAGCATGCCGGTCAGGATCGTGTTGTCGGCCGCCGCCCACAGCGCCGCGTGGAACGCGCGGTTGGCAAGGCTGCGCTGCGCCGGCTCGGTCACCTCGGCGGCCCGCTCCAGCGCCGCGCGCGCGGCGGCGGTGTCCATGCCGCGCTGCACGCTGCGCCGGGTCGCCTCGGGCTCCAGCAGCAGCCGGGTCTCGTAGATGGCGACGGCGTCGGCCTGCGTCAGCTCGCGCACGCGCACACCGACGTACGGCCGCACCACGACGAGCCCGCTCAGCTCCAGGGTCTTGAGCGCCTCGCGGACCGGCGTCTTGGACATCGCCAGCTCCTGGGCGAGCTCCGCCTCGACGAGCGCCTGCCCGGCGGCGAGCCGTCCGCTGAGGATGCCCTCCTTGATGGTGGCGAGCGCGTGCTCCGTCCGGGAGGGGAGGGAGATCGGGGCGGGGGGCGTCGTCGGCACGTCGTACATCATATATGACGGGCGGGAGTGGTCGTGAATCGAGCTGGGTGCACCGGGGCGGGTCCTGGGACCCTCGTGCCATGAGCGACGACGGCATGACCCTCGACCTGGTGCGCGACTTCCTGCGGGACGTCGAACGGCGGCAGGCCGAGCGGGTCGTCGATCTCCCCGGCGGGTTCGCCGTGCTCAGCCCCCGCTACGCCGCGTCCCACGACCACAACAAGCTCTGCCTCCGCGGCGAGGTCGCCGCGCCGGACGCGCTCCGGCTCGCGGACGACGTGCTCGGCGGGGCCGGCCTCGGCCACCGGCTCGTGGTGGTGGACGACGACGACCTCGGCGCCGCGCTCGCCGGACCCTTCGAGCAGGCGGGGTACACCCATGACGTCGAGCTGGTGATGGTTGAGCGCGGGGCGCTGCCGGCCGCACCGCGCCGTCCGGTAGTGGTCGAGCCGGTCACCGCCGACGACCTGGCGGACATGGAGCGGCGCGACTGGCGCGGGGCCCTCCCGGACGCGTCGCCGGAGGCGGTCGAGCAGCTCGTGGGCCGGCGTCGGGCCCGGACGCTCGGGGCGGACGGCGTCGTGTTCCTGGCGGTCCGTGACCCGGAGGCCGGGACTGCCGGCGTCGTCGCGAACGGGGCCGCGCCCCGGGGGATCGTCGCCCGCGCCGACCTCTACCTGGACCCGGCCCGCGGCCTCGCGCAGATCGAGGACGTCTTGACCGACGCGGCGCACCGCAACCGCGGGTACGCCCAGGCCCTGCTCGACGACGCGACCCGGCGTGCCCAGGAGGCCGGCTGCGGCACCCGGTTCCTGCTCGCCGCGGCCGACGACTGGCCCCAGGTGCTCTACGGGCGCCTCGGGTACAGGGTGATCGGGAGCCGGCACCTGTTCGCCCGGACGGCCTGAGCCCGGGGCGTGTCAGACCTCGTCCGTAAACTCCCGATATGCACATATATGAACGGGAAATGGCGGGTCCGGACGCCGACGGCGCGTCGGCCCTGGTTGCCGCGGTGGGGTACTGCCTCGCGCCGCTGAAGGTGTCGCAGGTGTTCGACCCGGCGGTCGAGTACGTGGTGCATGGTTCTGGACCGGGCGTCCTGGAGCGACTGCGCGAGCGGCCGGAGGGCACGAAGCTGATCGCCGAGCCGGAGGGCTACCACCCGAAGGAGCAGGCAGCGGCCGTCGCCGACCTGCATCCCGGATGGACCCGGCAGGACGCCGACGCCGCGCTGCGCACCGTCTACCGGACCGCGCCGGTCGACGTGCTCGCCCGGTTCGGGCAGGTGCTGCACGCCGTCTTCGCCCGGGCCGGTCAAGACGGTGAACCGTCGTGGCTGCTGATGCTGGCCCACGACGTCGCGCGGTTGAGCAGCGCCAAGGATGCGGCGGGCGCGGCGGACGTGCGGCTGCGGTGGAGCCCCGACGTCGTCGCGGAGATCGCCCGGACCGGCGGCGCGCCCGGCCGGTCGGCCGAGCACGCCACCCTGTCGGCGCTGCTGTACGGGGACCACCACCACGGGGTGAACGCCCGCCGAGAGATGCTGGAGAGCGACGCGGGCGCCGCCTTCCTCGCCCGGCACACCGACGCGCTCGCGGAGGTCGCCCGGGGGCTCGATCTCTACCTCCGGCGCCAGGTGGCAGCCCTGTGCGAGCGCGGCCCGCAGGCGCACGCGGACCTGCTCGCCGAGCTGGCCGTGGACGCGGACGCCGGCGTCCGCGTGGAGGCGCTGGCCGCGCTGTCCCGGCTCGACGGGCCCCGGCAGATCGAGGTGCTGCGGCGGCACCTGCGGACGGCGCCGCCGGACCGGCTGCCGGACACCCTCGCCCGCCTGGCCGGCCTCGACGGGGGCGTCGTGGCGATCGAGGAGACCTTGGCCGGGGGCGAGGCCGAGGGCGACGGCGGCGTCGGGCCGCTGGACCCGGACCGGGAACGGTTGCTGCGCCGGGTCGTCGTCCGGGTGCGGGTGCTGCGTCCGGCGCAGGCCGACTCCGTGCCCCCGGTCGTGCTGCCCCAGGACGCTAAGGTCGCGGAGGAGCTCCGGGCCCTGCACGCCCTGCCGCCGGTGAGCAGGCCGGGCGACTGGGGTCCTTGGCACTCCATCGGGAACCAGCTGGCGCGGATACCCGACGTGCGGGCCCTGCGGGACGCGCGCCGCGCCACCGGCAGGGCCGACGCGGACCGGTGGGCCGCGGAGCTGCTGGTCACCCGGACGGGCCGCCGGGGCCGGAAGCTCGGCGCCGTGCTGACGCCCGAGGACGCCGAGAGCTGGTGGCCGCTGTTCGCCGAACGCCTCGACCTCGCCGACGAGTACCTCGACGGCGGCGACGGGAAGCGGCACCCGGACGAGGAGGCCGTCGACACGAGGGCGATGATCCTGACGATCCTCGCCAGGTTCCCCGCCGTCCCCGAGCCCCTCGTCCCGCGCCTGACGTCGTTCGCGCTGGCCGCGGACCGCCACCGCCTGGCCGCCCGCCGCGTGCTCGGCGACCACCCCGGCGCTCGGGCCGCCGCGCGGGCGGCGCTGTCCGACGGCGACGCGACGACGCGGTCGTCCGCCGCGGAGTGGCTGGTGGAGCTGGGGGAGCCGGGCGTGGTCGGACCCGAGCCGGGGTGGGACTTCGGGCCGGGTGTGCTGCCCGCGTCGGTCCGGAACCTGCCCCCGTCCACGCTGTCGTGGCTGGACCGGTTCCGGGAGCGGGCGCTCGACCGGGGCGTCCCGGCGGACGACGTCGACCGGTGGCTCGGGCTGGCGCGCCCGACGCTGCGGACGGCGCCCGACCGCGGCGGCCCGGTCGTCGGCCGGCTCGGCAGCCCCCTGATGCTCCCGCCGGACGCGCCCACGCCTGGCACGGTGTACGGCCCGGACCGCACCGACGAGTACCAGCTCATCGCGACGCTCGACCTGGCGGCGATGGCGCCGGGTGCGACCGATCTGGCGCTGCCGCCCGACGGTCACCTGCTCCTGTTCGCGAACGTCGAGCTGGAGGACGAGCTCCTGGCGGGCGGCGCGGTGTACGTCCCGGCGGGCACGCCGGTCGAGGAGCGCGAGGCCTCGCCCGCCTACGAGCCCTACGAGTACGACTCTCCCGAGGACCTGGACGAGGCCCTGCGGCACACCGGTGACCTCCGCCTGGTTCCCGGTGTGTCCCTGCCCTCCTGCCCGCTCGACGCCGAGGCCGGTGCCGAGCACCCCCACGCGGAGACGCTGCAGGCCGTCTGGTCCGAGCAGTCCGACGGGGGCGGCGAGTGGGAGCTCGGCGGCCACGCCTACGACTTCGACGGCTACGGGGATCCGGCGAGCGGCTCGGCGTTCCAGGGGCCCGGAGAGGGGTGGTCCCGCCCGGAGGACTGGGTCGTGCTCGCGCAGTGGGTCGGGGTGCCGATGGGGATCCTGTACTGGACGATCACCCGCCAGGACCTCGAGGTGCGCCGCTTCGACCGCGTCGTCGTGCAGATGTACGCGAACCCCTGACCTGCTCGTTTGATAGAACACGTGTTCGAGTAGAATGCTGTCATGTCCGTCCGCGAGGCCACGATCCTGCACGCCGACCTCGACGCGTTCTACGCGTCGGTCGAGCAGCTGCTGGATCCTGGCCTCCGCGGACGGCCGATCGCCGTCGGGGGCGGGCCGCGCGGGGGAGTCGTGCTCGCGGCCTCGTACGAGGCCAAGGCCTACGGGGTGCAGGGCGGGATGCCCGGCTGGCGCGCGGCCCGGCTCTGCCCCGACCTCGTCTTCGTCCGGGGTCACTTCGGGGAGTACCAGCGGCTGGCCGACGCCGTGATGGACGTCCTGGCCGACGTCACGCCGATCGTCGAACGGATCTCGATCGACGAGGCGTTCCTCGACGTGTCCGGGGCGACCCACCTGTTCGGCCCGCCCGCGGCGATCGGGGCGCGGATCCGCGAACGCGTCCGTGCCGAGGTGGGGCTCCCGATCTCGGTCGGCGCCGCGCGGACCAAGCACCTCGCGAAGATCGCCTCCCAGGTGGCCAAGCCGGACGGCCTGGTCGTCGTCGACCCCGGGGCCGAGCGGACCTTCCTGGACCCGCTGCCCGTCAGCCTGATCTGGGGCGTGGGGCCCGTCAACGAGCAGCGCCTGGCGGACCTCGGCATCAAGACGATCGGCGAGCTGGCCCGGACGCCGTCGACCGCGGTCGAGCACATCCTCGGGCATGCCGTGGGGCACAAGCTCAGCGCCATGGCGCAGGACGAGGACCCCCGCCGGGTCGTGACCAGCCGCCGCGCACGTTCCGTGGGCGCGCAGTCGGCCCTGAGCCGGCGTCGGCCCGAGCCCGACGACGTCCGGGCGGTCCTGGCGCACCTGTCCGACCGGGTCTCGCGGCGCCTGCGCGCGAAGGGGCGGGCGGGCCGCACCGTGACGGTCGCCGTGCGGTTCGCGGGCATGAAGCGGGCGACGCGGTCCCTCACCCTGCCGGTCCCGATGTCCGCCACGCTCACCCTCACCGAGGTCGCGGTGCGGCTGGCCTGGTCCGCGATCGACGACGCCGCACCGTGCGAGATCACGCTGCTCGGCGTCTCCGTCTCGAACATCGCCGACCAGTCGGCGGTGCAGCTGGAGCTCGACCTCGACCCGCCCGACCCGTGGCGTCCCGGCTCCGCGCCGGGCGCGGCGCGGGGCGCCGTCGACGAGTCGATGGACGCGATCCGCACGCGGTTCGGCGGCGACGCCGTCGGCTACCTCCCCGTGGTGCTGCGCCGCGGCGGCGCCGTGCCCGACGAGTTCCGCGAGCTCGCCGAGCCCGACGTGTGAGCACGGGCGTTACTCCTCGGCGCGCAGCGCCGCCAGGATCCCCTCGCCGTACCGCTCCAGCTTGGCCTGGCCCACACCGCTGATGCCGCTGAGCGCGTCCAGGTCGCCCGGCCGCTCCGTGGCGACCGTGCGCAGCGTCGCGTCGTGGAAGACGACGTAGGCGGGCACGCCCTGCTCCTTGGCGGCCGCCGCCCGCCAGGCGCGCAGCCGCTCGAACACCTCCTGGTCCGCGTCGGCCAGCGCCGCCACCTCCGCCTTCGCGCCCCCGGACCGGGACGACCGGCGGGCGCCCGCAGCCGGGGCCGGGTCGCGCCGCAGCCGCACCTCGCGCCGTCGGCCCAGCACGTCCCCGCTGGTCTCGGTGAGCAGCAGCGTGCCGTGGTTGGAGTCCACCTCCAGCAGGCCCTGCGCCAGGAGCTGGCGCGCCACGGACCGCCACTCGCCGTCCGACAGGTCCTCGCCCACGCCGAACACCGTGAGGCTGTCGTGCCCCCACTGCGTGATCTTGGGCGTGGCCTTGCCGCGCAGGATGTCGACCACGTGCCCCACGCCGAACCGCTGGTTGCGCTCGCGGTCCAGCCGGAACACGGCGGACAGGAGCTTCTGGGCGGGGACGGTGCCGTCCCAGGCCTCGGGCGGGTTCTGGCAGGTGTCGCAGGCCCCGCAGTCCCCGGGGTGCTGCTGGCCGAAGTAGCGCAGGAGCTGGGCGCGGCGGCACTCCACGGTCTCGCACAGCGCCAGCATCGCGTCGAGGTGGGAGGAGAGCCGGCGGCGGTGGGCGAGGTCGCCCTCGGACTCGGCGATCATCTTGCGCTGCTGGACGACGTCGGCCAGGCCGTAGGCGAGCCACGCCGTCGACGGCAGGCCGTCACGCCCCGCGCGGCCCGTCTCCTGGTAGTAGCCCTCGACCGACTTGGGCAGGTCGAGGTGCGCCACGAACCGGACGTCCGGCTTGTCGATGCCCATGCCGAACGCGATGGTCGCCACCATGACGACGCCGTCCTCGCGCAGGAACGTCGCCTGGTTGGCCGCGCGCACCGGCGCGGGCAGGCCCGCGTGGTACGGCAGGGCGCGGATGCCCTGGTCGGTGAGCTGCTGGGCGGTCTTCTCGACCGACGCGCGCGACAGGCAGTACACGATCCCGGCCTCGCCGGGGTGCTCGGTGCGCAGCAGGGTGAGCAGCTGCCGCAGCGGGCTGTCCTTGGGCGCGACGCGGTAGGTGATGTTGGGCCGGTCGAAGCTGGCCACGAAGTGCCTGGCCTCCGCCAGGCCCAGGCGGTCCGCGATCTCCTCGCGGGTGTGCTGGGTGGCCGTTGCGGTCAGGGCGACACGGGGGACGCCGGGCCACCGCTCGGCCAGCGTGCCGAGGCGCAGGTAGTCGGGACGGAAGTCGTGGCCCCACTGGGACACGCAGTGCGCCTCGTCGATCGCGAACAGCGCGATCGTGCCCTGGTCGAGCAGCCGCGCGGTGGACTCGACGCCGAGCCGCTCCGGCGCGAGGTAGAGCAGGTCCAGCTCGCCCGACCGGTAGGCCTGCTCCACCTGGCGGCGCTGGTCCGCGTCCTGGGTCGAGTTGAGGAACCCGGCGCGCACCCCGAGGGCCTCCAGGGCGTCCACCTGGTCCTGCATCAGGGCGATCAGCGGCGAGATCACCACGCCGGTGCCCCGCCGCACGAGCGCCGGGATCTGGTAGCACAGCGACTTTCCGCCGCCGGTGGGCATGAGCACGAGGGCGTCGCCGCCGTTCGTCACGGTGTCGATGATCTCCTGCTGCTCGCCGCGGAAGGCGTCGTAGCCGAACACGGTGCGCAGCACGTCGAGCGGCGTCGGCGCCAGGTCGAGCGCGGGTCCTGTCACGTCGAGCTCGGTCGAGGCGGCGTCCGGAGGAGTCATGGCCGCCAGTGTGCCAGGGGACGCTGACACGAGCGGGACGGGCGGACGGCGTGGGGCGTTTCCCGGCAGGTCAGCGCGGCGCCAGCTCGCGCAGGGCCGGCAGCGCCCGCTCCAGCATGGCGGCGGTCGCGGTGAGGCTGATCCGGAAGTGGCCGGCCCGGTCGAAGACGGTGCCGGGCAGCACGAACACGCCCCGCCCGGCGAGCGCCGTGACGAACGCCGGCGCGTCACCGCCCGGCGCGGCGCTCCACAGGTAGAACGTGCCCTCGGGCACGGTGAGGTCGTAGCCCGCCGCGCCGAGCGCGGCGACCATGAGGTCGCGGCGCCGCTGCAGCTCGGCGACGTCGATCGAGACGGTCTCCAGGGCCGGCACCGCGTACTGCATGAGGGCGTCGGGGAAGGTCCAGCCGAGGCCCATCTGCAGGGGGAGCAGGGCGGCGCGCAGCTCGGTGCGCACGTCGTCGGGGATCAGGGGCGAGAACGCGAGGTAGCCGAGGCGCTGGCCGGGCGCGAGCAGGACCTTGCCGTAGCTGTAGTCGACCAGGGTCCAGGGGTAGCACTCGGCCGGGCTCGTGAAGCCGATCCCGTCGAACCTGATCCGGCGGTACGGCTCGTCGGACAGCAGCCAGATGCGGCGTCCGTTCCTGGCCGACGCCGCCTCCAGCACCGCGCCGAGCTCGACCAGCCGGTCCCGGGCATACACGCGCCCGGTGGGGTTCGCGGGCGAGTTGACGACGACGACGCGGGTCCGCGGCGTGATCGCCCGCGCGATGGCGTCGACGTCCAGGTCGAACCCGTCGGGGGTCAGCGGCGCGCGGACCGGCACCAGGTTCGCCGCGCGCAGCATCGGGGTGTAGAACCAGCCGGGCTCGGGGAACACCACCTCGTCCCCGGCGTCGGCCACGAGCCGGAACGCCAGCGCGATGGCGCCGAACGCGCCCTGGGTCATGGCCACGTCGTCCGAGTCGAACGGGAGGCCGAGCTCGCCGCGCAGGCCCTCCGCGATCGTCTCCCTGGCGGGGGCCAGGCTCGACTTGTAGGCGAACCAGTCGGTGGCGCGAGGTTCGAGGTTCGCCCGCAGCGCGTCGACCAGGCCCCGCAGCGGCATCTCGTGCGGGTCGCCGAACGCCAGGTCGACGACGCCGGCCTGCCGGTCCATCGTGCGCAGCGAGACGAAGAAGGACGTGACGGGCTCGATGGCGTCCTGCGCTGCTCTGGCCCGGTCGGACAGCTCCATGCCGCGGCTCCTCTCGCGAGATGCGGCCGCCCCCCGATGTTCCTCATGATGCCCCCGAACCGCCGGGCGCACACGGCGTGCCGCTCGGCGTGTCGCACGGCGTGGCGAACCCTGCGGCAGGGCTCGCCCACCCGGTTCCGCCTACCGGAGCCGGCTCGGCTCCCCGGGCAGCAGCGCGAACGTCCGCTCGTGCGCGGCGCGGGCGTGGCGGGTCATGTACCCGGCCACGGGCCAGGGGGCGGTGACCTCGGTCGTCTCCGTGAGCAGGGCCCCGTCGCCCGCCGCCGTCGCCCGGGTGACCGTGCGCAGCGTGCAGCCCGGTGCGGCCCGCACGGCCGACGTCAGCACGTCGTCGCCGGCCCGCACCATCCGGGCGGGGAAGCGGATCGTGTACCGCAGCGGACCGAGCCGGGGCCGCTCGACGACGTGCCAGTCCTGCCACGGCCCGTCCGGGCCGGCGCCGCTCGCGACGACGTCGGCGGACACCAGGTAGGGGTGCAGGCCGCGGTGCCGGGTGAGGTCCGCCAGGAAGTCGATCGTGGCGCGCGGGCCGACGGGGACGGACGTGCTGAGCTCGAACCTGAGGGTGGTCACGGCAGGATTGTGGCGCACGGCCAGCGGCCGGTCACGCGCGGCCCGTCCCCCCCCCGCCGGGTCAGGCCCGGCGCAGGTCGTCGTACGTGGCCAGGGGCACGAGCCCCTGCGCCGCCGCCGCGATGTCGCGGTCGCCCGCCACCAGCACGTCGGCCTGCAGGGTGGCCACGGCGAGGTACTCGGCCTGCCCCGTGTCGTGCCAGCCGAGCTGCCGGGCCACCTTCCACGCCGTCGCGCGCGAGACCCGGTCGCCCAGCAGCCGGACCTTGAGCGTGGCGACGCGTTCGAGCAGCGCCCGTGCGGTCTTCTCGTCCAGCAGCCCCGCGTCGGTGTCGCGGTAGAGGATCGACATGGCATGGCTGCGCAGCGCGGCCGGAGCGACCAGCGGCACGTGGGCGCCCGCGCCGGGGTCCTCGCGCACCAGGCGCACCGCGGTGACGGCGTCGATCGCGAACCGCGTCCTCCGGCTCGTGCCGTCCGGGTCCGGTCTGTTCATGGGTCCAGGAAACACCCCACCACTGACACTCGTCCGGCGGGCGCGCCCCGGCGCCCGGTGTCTCGCCCAGCCCGGGACGGTCACACATCGGGGTGCTCGCCGGTCGGGTGGGCAGAAGCGGTGCGCGAGAACCGCCCCCCGGCGGGCGGGCGGCGGCGGGCCGCGACGGACGACGAAGGGTGGCGGAGACGATGAGCGACATCGTGCAGCGGGAGACCGTGCGCAGGGACGCGGCGCAGGGCGAGATCGTGCGCAGCGCGGTGGTGATCCAGCCGGGCACGGCCCAGCCCGGTTCGGTGCGGGTGCGCGCCTACAAGTCGGGGGTGCTCGTCGCGGACGCCGACCCGCCGCTGCTGGTCTGGGAGCACCGGTTCTACCCCCAGTACTTCTTCGCCCCCGGCGAGCTGAGGGTCGGGCTGCGCCCCGCGGGCCCCGGCCGCCGGTCCAGGAGCCTCGGGCCCGGCGAGCTGTTCGACGTCGTCGTCCCTGACGGCGTGGGGGAGACGGTGCTGCCCGGCGCCGCCCAGCGCTACCCGCAGGCCCCGCTCGTGGCCCTGCGCGACGCGGTGACGCTGGACTGGTCGGCACTGGACACGTGGCTCGCCGAGGAGGAGGTGATCCACACCCATGCCCGCGACCCGTACGTGCGGGTGGACGCGATGCCGTCGAACCGGCACGTCCGGGTGGTGGCGGGTGGGGAGGTGGTCGCCGAGTCGCGCCGACCGGTCGTCCTGGTCCAGACCGGGCAGCCGCCGCGGTACTACCTGCCGCAGGTCGACGTCCGGATGGACCTGCTCACGCCCACCGACACGGTGAGCTACTGCGCGTACAAGGGCACGGCGGCGTACTGGACGGTCCGCGTCGGGGACCTGCGGCTGCGCGACGTCGTCTGGGGCTACGACACCCCGCTGCGGGAGGGGCTGCGGATCGCCGGGATGGTCTGCTTCTGGCAGGAGAAGAACCCGGACCTGGAGGTCTGGGTCGACGGCGTGCGGGTCGGCCAGCCGTAGACGGCAGGAAAAACCGGCGCGATCGGCGGCCGGTTCCGTCAGGATGGCCGCCATGGACGAGGTGGAGGTCGTCGTTGCCCACAGCCAGCGCGTGACGCTGCGGGTCGGCGACGTGTTCCTGAAGGTCGACGGCGACCCGGCGCACGCGGACGTCGAGATCCGGGCGATGGCTCTGGCGCCGGTGCCGACCCCGGCGATCCGCTGGCACGAGCCGCCCGTGCTCGCGATCGCCGCCGTGCCCGGGACGGCGCTCGGCGTGCTCGGCGAACCCTCCGCGGCGTCGTCGGCGGCGTGGGCCGCTGCGGGCGCCGCCATCCGGAGGCTGCACGACGCGCCGCCCCCGCCCTGGCCGGGGCGCGGGCTCGACGACGTCGCGGCCGAGCTGGAGCGCGAGTGCGCGTGGCTGCTGGAGAACGCGGTGCTGCCCGCCGAGGTGGTCCGGCGCAACCGCGAGATCGCGCAGGCCGCGCTCCGGCCGTACCGACCCGCGTTCGTCCACGGCGACCTGCAGATCACCCACGTGTTCGTGGACGGCGACGAGGTCACCGGCGTCATCGACTGGTCCGAGGCCGCGCCGGGTGACGCCATGTTGGACCTCGCCATCCTGACCCTGGGGCACGAGGAGCGCCTGGACGACCTGCTCGCCGGCTACGGCCCAGGCGCGGACCGGGACGTGATCCGGGCCTGGTGGTCGCTGCGCAGCCTGACGGCGTCGCGCTGGCTGGTCGAGCACGGCTTCGACCCGGACGCGCCGGGGTGCGAGTTCGACGTGCTCAGGTCCCGGATGCGGGAGCCGTAGGTCGGCGCCGGTACCGCTGCGGACCGGGTCCGGATCTCGGGGGGTCGTGGCCGGACTCGGGCGGCGCGGACCGCCGGGCCGTGGGCAGCATGGAGTCCGCAGCACCCGAGACACCGAGAGGAACCACCATGCGAGCGATCACCGCAAAGGACCGGAACGCCGGTATCGGCGGCCTGGTCCTGGTCGACGCGCCCTACCCCCACGCAGCGGAGAACGACGTCGTCGTGCGCGTGCACGCCGCGGGCTTCACGCCGGGCGAGCTCGACTGGCCCGGCACCTGGGTCGACCGCTCCGGCCGCGACCGGACGCCGACCATCCCCGGCCACGAGCTCTCGGGGGTCGTGGCCGGCCTCGGCTACGGGACCACGGGCCTGACGGTGGGCCAGCGGGTGTTCGGGCTGACCGACTGGAGCCGCGACGGGTCCCTGGCCGAGTTCACGGCCGTGGAGGCGCGCAACCTCGCACCGCTGCCGGCCGACCTGGACCACACCGTCGCCGCCGCGCTGCCCATCTCCGGGCTGACCGCCTGGCAGGGGCTGTTCGACCACGGCGGCCTGCGGTCCGGGCAGACCGTGCTGGTGCACGGCGCGGCGGGCGGCGTCGGCTCGATCGCCGTCCAGCTCGCGCGCGCGGCGGGCGCCCGCGTGATCGGCACCGGCCGTGCGGGGGACCGGGACCTCGCGGGTGACCTGGGGGTGCACACGTTCCTCGACCTGGACGCCGGCGAGCTGGGTCAGGCGGGCGAGGTGGACCTGGTGTTCGACGTCATCGGCGGAGAGGTGCTCCAGCGGTCGACCGAGCTGGTGCGGGCGGGCGGCACCGTCGTCACCATCGCCGCGCCGCCCACCGTGCACCCGAAGGACGGGCGGGCCATCTTCTTCGTCGTCGAACCCGACCGTGCCCGGCTCGCCGACCTCGCCGAGCGGGTCCGCTCCGGCCGGCTCAGGCCCGTGGTCGGGGCCGTCCGGCCGCTGTCCGAGACGGCGGCCGCGTTCGCCGGACGGCGCGTGCCGGGCAAGACGATCATCGAGGTGGCGGCGGGGGAGTGACGGCGGCGTCGGCCCCCTGGCTGCTCGGTGCCCGCTCCCGCATGGCCTGGTTGCCGAGGACGATCGCGAGCGCCAGCCGCTCCGCGTCCTCGGTGCCGGGCTCGCAGGAGTAGACCATGATCCGCAGGTCGTCCCCGGCGACGACGAGCGTGTCGCAGTCGATCCGGATGCGACCGACCTCGGGGTGGTCGACCGTCTTCAGCTTCGCCGGTGCCTCCTGCGCGATCAGGTCGATCGCCTCCCAGAGGCGCACGAACTCGGCGCTCTGCGCCTTGAGGTCCGCCACGAGCCGGCGGAGGCGCGGGTCCGCGGGGTAGCGCGTCGCCGTCAGCCGCAGGTCGGCCACGAGGTTCGCCACCAGGTCGGCCTCCTCCTGCGGCGAGTGGACCACGCGTGAGGCGGGTCCGAGCAGGTGCCGCCAGACCGCGTTGCGCTCCGGCCCGCGCCACGCGGTGGTCCGGCCCATGAGGGCGTCGTAGGCGGCGTTGGCGGTCACGAGGTTCCACATCGCGTCGAAGATGACCACGGGGTGCCCGTCGAACCGGTCGAGCATCCGCTGCACGCTGGGGGTGATGCGGGTGGAGACCAGTCCGCGCCCCGGGGCGGTCAGGCCGGCGAGCCGGAACAGCAGCTCGCGCTCGGGCTCGCTGAGCCGGAGACCCCGGGCGAGCGCCTCGACGACCTGGTCCGACGGCGCGGTGGCCCGCCCCTGCTCCAGCCGCGTGAGGTAGTCGACGGAGATGCCGGCGAGCTGGGCCAGCTCCTCCCGGCGTAGCCCCGCGGCGCGCCGGCGGGAGCCGACCGGTATCCCGGCGGCGTCGGGCGAGACGCGGTCGCGCCAGTGTCGTATCGCTGGTCCGAGCTCCATCGCTCCAGTCTGCGCCCCGGCTGCGCGCTTGTGGTGGCCCTGCCGGTCCTACGACAACCCGACGACTGCCCCGCGGCATCCTGCCGACCCACGATGGCAGCATGACAACCTCGACCACCGGAACCGTGCTCATCACCGGACCGACGGGCGGCCTCGGCCGGTCCGCGGTGCTGGCCATGGCCAACCGCAGCCCGCAGCGCCGTCCCGACCTGCTCCTCGTGGGGCGGCCCGGCCCACGGCTCGACGCGATCACGGCGGATGCCCGGGCGGCGGGCGCCACCGCCCACGCCATCGGTGCCGACCTGGCGAGCCTCGCCGACGTCCGTGCCGCAGGAAAGGAGGCAAGGCGCCTCCTGGCCGACGGCGCCGTGCGGCCGTTGCGCGCGGTCATCGGCAACGCAGGGGTGTCCGTGGCGGACACCCGCACGGCGTCCGCGGACGGCCACGAGCTGACCTTCGCGGTCAACCACCTGGCGCACGCCCAGCTCGTGCGCGAGGTGGCGGGTGCGCTCGCGGCTCCGGCCCGGATCGTGCTGCTCGGTTCCAACACGTACTACCTGAACACCCCGCGCCGTCTGCTCGGCGTGCCGCCCGCCGAGTGGCGCGACCCGCTGGACCTCGCGCGGCCGGCGGACGCCGGTGCGGAGCCCGGCACCCGGGACGCGGGCGTCGCCTACTCGAACTCGAAGCTCGCGATCCTCTACTACGCGCACGAGCTGCAGCGGCGCCTGCCCGACGGCGTCGCCGTGTCGGTCTTCGAGCCGGGGTTCATGCCCGGCAGCGGCCTGTCGCGCGAGCACGGGCCCGCGCTGCAGCGGGTGGGACGCGCGGTCGGACGCATCCCCGGGGTCTCGACCCCGGAGCGCTCGGGTCCGCTGCTGGCGGCCGTGGCCCTCGACGAGCGCTGGGCGCACCTGCGTGACGGCGCGTTCGTGGTCAAGACCGCCGAGCGCGAGGTGGAACCGTTCGCGCTTGATCCGGAGCGAGAGCGGCGGTTGTGGGAGGTCACGGAGGAGCTCCTGGGCTGATGGGCGGGGCGCCGGGGCCTGGTCCGCGTGGCCCCGCGCCGGTGTTCGGGCGGGACCTGGGCCGCCCGCCGTCAGAGCGGCCCAGGTCACACGCTTTTCGATTCGGACCCGACCCGTTCTGCGTGCTATGTTTTTCCACGCACCGGGAAGGCGGAAACGCCGAGAACGGGTCACCTGTCCGGGTGGCGGAATGGCAGACGCGCTAGCTTGAGGTGCTAGTGCCCTTTATCGGGCGTGGGGGTTCAAGTCCCCCTCCGGACACTCTTCAACCCGCTGTGACCAGCGGGTTTACCCAGCAGGCGGTCTCCGATGCAGTGCGTCGGAGCCGAGACGAACGCCGAGATCCTCGTAGAGGTCTCGGCGTTCTTTGTCTGTGTCGCGGCTCAGCACCCGGAGCGATCCACCGACGGTCGCCAGGTCCTGGGTTCGTTGCTTCACGTCGATCGACCCGCCGGTCCGCGCTGCCCGCGGAGGCCCACCTCGGCGAGCTCGGCCTCGGTCCGGTACTCGACCATGATCGGCGCGACGGCACGGCCGGTCGTCGCGTAGGAGTGCGCCACACGCGACGACCGTCTGCGGGGGTGGCATCGGTTGCCTATCGCCGTGTGCGGGCTGCTGCATGAGTCCCGTCGGACGCGGGTGAGGGGCGCTCGCCGTCATGGCGCCGCAGCTGAGCAAGCACTGCGGCGGCACCGATGCCCACGGGGATCATGAGCAGCGCACCGCAGAACACCAGCACCACACCGAGGAACACCGACGCCACGACTGCGTTGCCGCGCTGCCATCCGCGCAGCAGTCTGATACCGGCCAGGGTGCCGGTGAGGGTTACCGCCGCGAGCAGCGCGGACGTGGCGCGGACCAGTCCGTCGAGCGTGACGACACCGCCGAAGACTGGGACGGTGACGACGAGGCAGCAGGCGGCGAGGAACGCCAGGCTGCGGCGTGGCTCGCGAGCCGGCGTCGTCCGGCCCACGAGCCAGCGCGGCAGTGTCCGGTCCCGTCCGAGCGCCGCGCCCAGCCGGGCGCCGCTGGCCAGGTAGGCGTTGACGGCCCCGAAGGTCAGCAGCAGGGCGGCAGCGGTGGCCAGCGCGGTGCCGGTGGTGCCGAACGACCGCTGGAGGAGGGTGAGCAGCGGCGCCGGGTCGTGTCCGGCGGCAGGGCCCAGGACACCGAGCGTGACGACCGCCAGCCCGAGGTAGAGCACGATCACGAGGGCAAGAGTGAGCGCCGTCGCGCGACGCAGGCCACGACCAGGGTCCGCGAAGTCCGCCGAGAGATGGGTGGCGGCCTCCCAGCCGGCGAACGCGAAGAACAGCACGGTGGCGGCGGTGCCGACGCCGGCCCACCCGTGAGGGGCGAACGGTGTGAACGCCTCGGAGCGCACGCTGTCGAGCGAGACCGTGACGGCCACGACCAGAAGGGTCACCATGATGGCGGCGGTCAGGACCTGGATCCGTCCGGTCACCTGGAGGCCGACGGCGTTCAGGACGAACGACGCCACGAGCAGGCCGAAGCCGACACCCATGGCAAACCCGGGACCCGCATCCAGAGCGGCTACGACGTACTGCCCGCCCATCAGTCCGGCGGCCGTGACGCCGAGCGGCACAGCCGCCAGGAACCACCAGCTGACCGCCGCGGCGATCCGTCCGTCGAAGGCGATCGCCGCGAAGTGTGCCACGCCTCCGCCGTCGGGATAGGTGCCACCGAGCGCCGCGAAGGTCGCCGCGACCGGGATACTGGCGAGGAGCAACAGCGCCCACGCCAGCAAGGACGCGGGCCCGGCGGCGTCGGCGGCCAGCGTGGGCAGAGCCAGCGCTCCCGGCCCGAGGACCGCGCCGAGCAGCATGACCGAACCCGTCACGACGCCGAGCCCTTGGGCGCGGTGCGTGCCCGGGCGAGCGTTCTCTTCCATGTACCGTCCTCTGCTGTATGGCCATAAATTCAGCGCGAGCGTAAGCAGAAGAACGTGCATCCGGAGCCAAGGCCGAACTTCATTCGGCACAGTCGATAGTCTCCCGACCATGGACGAACTTGATTCGGCGATCGTGCAGGAACTCCAGCGCGATGCGCGGCAGACCAACCGGGACCTGGCCCGCCGCCTCGGCATCGCACCATCCACCTGCCTGGAACGGGTACGGCTCCTGCGCGCCCGCGGCGTCATCCTCGGGTATCACGCCGAGATCGACCCGTCAGCGCTGAACCGCAGGGTCGAGGCGTTCGTCTCCATCCGGCTGCGCCCGCTCAACCGCGATGTGATCGACTCGTTCAAGGCCGCCCTGATCAAGCTGCCCGAGGTCATCGCCGTCTACGTCCTCGCCGGAGACGAGGACCTACTCGCCCACGTGACCGCCCGGGACCTCGACCACCTGCACGCGTTCCTCATCGACCGCCTCAGCCAGCCACGGGAGGTCGTCACCTTCCGGAGCCAGATCGTCTTCCAGAGCGCGCAGAAGCGGGTGCACCAACGGTTGTCCGAGGAATGATCCGTTCGGGTCTGCCTCAGCCGCCCTCGGTGTCAGGGTCGTAGGCGTCGAGGAGGTCCGCACCGTGCTCGTCGCTCCACGCATAGACCGTGTCGAGCAGGTCGAGCAGGCTGCGCCCGAGGTCAGTGAGCTCGTAGGTCACGGTGCGCCCTGCCGAGGTCCGGCACACGAAGCCGTCATGCTGCAGGTTGCGGAGCGACCGGGTGAGCTCCTTGGCGCTGGTGCGGTGCAGCGGGACGCGTAGCTCGGAAAACCTGCGTGGTCCCTCCTCCAGACAGCGCAGGACCATCGGCGCCCACTTGTCCTTCATCCGTAGGGGCTGCATCGCCGATGGGCAGATCTCGTCGAACATGTCGACAGCCAGCTCGGACATAGCACGAGTCTAGGTTCCCGGTCGGTAACCCGGGCGCTTCCTAGGGTCACGACTCATGAGCTACGACAACGCGCCCGGCCTCCGGATCACATCATCGGACGGCGTCGCGACCGTGACACTCGACCACCCTCCCCTCAACCTGATGGACGGCGTCCTGCTGCCGTCGCTGCGCGGGTTCATCAACCGGGTGGGGAGGGACGAGAGCATCCGCGTGATCGTGTTCGAGAGCGCCGACCCGGAGTTCTTCAGTGCGCACGGGGACATGGGCTACCTCACCGACCCGGACGCCTTGTCGACGGCCACCCGAGCCGCGATCGCCGCCGCAGAGGACGCCCCTGTGCCAGACGGCATGAACATCTTGCAGGCCATGAGCGAGGAGGTGCACAAGCTGCCACAGGTCACCATCGGCAAGCTGTCCGGCTTCGCGCGCGGTGCCGGCAACGAGTTCCTCATGTACCTCGACATGAGGTTCGCGGCGACCGGCAGATCGGGTCAGTCGCAGACGGAGGCCTTGATGGGCATCCTTCCCGGAGGTGGCGGGACCGTGAACATGACCCGCCTGGCGGGCCGTGCCCGTGCCCTTGAGCTCATCCTGGGCGGCGAACTCGTGGACGCGGAGCTGGCCGAGCGATACGGGCTGGTGAACCGGGCTCTTCCGGCCGCGGAGCTGGACGGTTTCGTGAGCGAGCTCGCGGGGCGGATCGCGCACCTCCGGCCGGAGGTCGTGTCCGCGATCAAGGCGGCGGTGAACGCGATGGCGCCGGCGGTCCCACGCGCGGCGTACGCGGTGGAGAACGACGGGCTGATGACGACGATGGGACCGGACGTCACACGGCGTGCGCACGAGCTGCTGGCGGCGGGGATCCAGACTCGCGAGGGGGAGCTGGAGCACGAGCGGATCGTGAACTCGATCTGACCGTGGCCCCGCTCGGCCGAGAATGCAGTTTTCCTTACCGCGGCTGACCGGCTGGCACCATGGTGGGCTGTCCGTTCGCGTTCGTAGCGTCATGACGTGCCCGCGCAACCCGGCGCGGCACGGGGGAACGGTGCGAGGAATGCTCACAGGCACAGGCACAGGCACAGCGACCGACGCGGTCCGGCTGACGGCTGTCCGCAAGGTCTATGGCAGGCGTGGGAACGAGGTCGTCGCGCTCGACGAGGTGACGACAGAGTTCGGGCGGGGCACGTTCACCGCGATCATGGGTCCGTCCGGCTCCGGCAAGAGCACGCTGCTGCAGTGCGCGGCGGGGCTCGACCAGCCGACGTCGGGTTCGGTCGTCCTGGAGGACAGCGAGCTGAGCACGATGAGCGAGACCGAGCTGACCGAGCTGCGGCGGGACAGGGTCGGCTTCATCTTCCAGGCGTTCAACCTGCTCCCGGTCCTGACGGTGGAGCAGAACGTGACGCTGCCGCTCCGGCTCGCAGGCCGGCGCCCGGCCAAGGACCGGGTGGCGAACGTGCTCGAACAGGTGGGTCTGCGCGAACGGCGCAAGCACCGCCCGGCGGAGCTGTCCGGCGGGCAGCAGCAGCGGGTGGCGATCGCACGGGCACTGATCACCGAGCCGGCGGTCGTCTTCGCCGACGAGCCGACCGGTGCGCTGGACACGAGGACCGCACGGGACGTGCTCGGTCTGCTGCGCCGTTCGGTGCAGGAGACCGGCCAGACGATCGTGATGGTGACGCACGACCCGGTCGCGGCGTCCTACGCCGATCGTGTGCTGTTCCTCGCCGACGGGCGCGTGGTGGGCGAGCTCCGCTCGCCGACGGCGGACGCCGTGGCCGAGCGGATGACCCATCTGGGCGCCTACGCAGACGAATCGCCCCTGGCGCCGTCGACGGCCGTGGGAGGACAGTACTGATGCTCCAGCTCGCGCTCCGCACCCTGCGTTTCCGCACGGGCACGTTCGTGGCCGCTTTCCTTGCCATGTTCTTCGCCGCGATCGTCCTGATGGCCTGCGGCGGACTGATCGAGACGGGCATCCGCGCGGCCGCCCCTCCGCAGCAGCTGAGCGCTGCGGACGTGGTCGTCGCTGGCGACCAGACGCACCGCGCACCCGGAGGCGACGAGGACGAGCCGGCGATCCTGCCCGAGCGGGTCCGCATCGACGCCGGGCTCGAGAGCGTCATCTCGGCGCTACCCGGCGTGCGAGAGACCAGGAGCTACGTCTTCGAGGGCAGCCCGCCGGCGGGGACCGTCGACGCCATCGGCGTGGTCGCCGAGCCGACGGCAGACGTCGAAGACCTGCGCGAGCGGATCGACGCAGAGCTGGACGGCGAGACGTTGACCCTCGTCGGCGACGAACGAGGCCGGGCCGAGCTGCGTGACGCCACCGCCACCAGCGTGAACGTGGTCTCTCTCGCCGGCGCCTTCAGCGCCTTCGCACTCCTGGTGTCCATCTTCGGGGTGGCATCGATGCTCGGGCTGTCGATCGCTCAGCGACAGAAGGAGCTGGCACTGCTGCGTGCCATCGGGGCGACCCCGCGACAGGTGCGTCGGCTCGTCCTGCGCGAGACGCTGGTGCTCGCGCTGATCGCCACCGCCGCGTCCTACTTCCCGGGCCAGCTCCTGGGCGAGCTAGTGTTCGACTTCCTGGCCGAGCAGGGCATCGCCACGGTGGGTGTCGCCTTCCACCAGGGCTGGATACCGTCGATAGCGGCGATGGCGGTGGCGATCCTCGCGGCCCTCGGTGGTGCACTGGGCGCGGGACGGCGGGCGGCACGGACCAAGCCGAGCCAGGCGCTCGCCGAGGCCTCGCTCGACAACCGGGCGATTGGCGGATGGCGAGTCCTGGCCGGGCTGCTCTTCGTCGCGGCCGGGATCGCGCTGACCATCGTCACCGTCGCGGTGCTGAGCGGCCCGCTCGCCCCGGCGACGGCCGCCCCCGCGGTGATCGTGTTCACCATCGGGCTCGCGTTGCTGGCGCCGGTCCTGGCGAAGGTCATGATCTTCGCCGTCCAGTGGCCGGTGCGTGCTCTCGGCGGGCTCACGGGCGACCTCGCGGTGCTCAACGCACGCGGCCGGACCAGTCGGCTCGCTGCCGTCATGGGCCCCGTCATCCTCCTGACCGGGGTGTCGACCGGAATGCTGTACCTGCAGACGACGAACGACGCCGCCGACGAGGAGGCGTTCACCGGCAGCATCGTCGCCGACGCAGTGCTGACGGCCGAGGACCGCATCGACCCACAGCTGGTCGAGGAGATCAACCAGCTGCCCGGCGTCGCCGGAGCATCCGAGTACGTCAGCAGCGTCGGTTTCGTCGAGAGCCCGCACGACGTGTCACCGATGGGCGAGGGGTGGACCCTCCAAGGGGTCACCGCGGAGAACGCGGCCGCGAGCACGCCGGTCGACGTCACTGCCGGTGCGCTCACGGACCTGCACGGCGCGACGGTCGCGATCGAGGACGGGCACGCCGGCACCCTCGGCGTCGGCGTGGGTGACCCGATCACGCTCCGGATGGGGGACAACACCTTCCTCGACGTGCGGGTGGCCGCGCTGTTCTCCGCCGCGGACGACTACGACACGCTGCTGCTCCCGGCCGACACGCTGGCTGCTCACACCACCGCCGGCTTCCCGACACGCATCTTGGTCAGCGCGCAGGACGGCACCGATCCAGAGCAGTTGGTGGCGGACCTGACCCGGCTGACCGCGGCCACGGACGGGCTGACTGTCGCAGACCGGGAGATCCTGTTCGACGAGTACGAGGACCAGAAGAAGACAGCGTCCTACGCGATCTACATCATGGTGCTCATGCTCGTCGGGTACTCGGCGATCACCATGATCAACACCCTGGTGTCCAGCACGTCGGCGCGGCAGCGAGAGTTCGGGCTCCAGCGGCTCGTGGGCTCGACCCGCCGTCAGGTGATGCAGATGGTCGGGATCGAGGCGGCGATCGTCGCGGTCACGGGTCTCGCCCTCGGCACCATCGCGGCGCTGGGCATCCTGGTCCCGGTGAGCCTCAAACGGCTCGGCTCCGTGATACCCGCCGGGTCCCCGCTGGTGTACGCGGCGATCGTCGCGCTGGTCGTCCTGCTGACCCTCGGCGCGACGCTGCTTCCTGCATGGCGGGCCACGCGCGGGCGACCTGCCGAGGCGGCCGTCTCGGTCGAGTAGCAGCGTGCCCGGGTAGCCGCTCCCACCGCAGAACGGTGGGGGCGGCTCTCTGTTTCTACGCGGCTGGGGCCAGCGATCTGCCGTGCGGAGGAAAACTCCCGGTCCTTCGGCGGTTTCCACCATGTCAGTGGCCCAGGCCCCGAACCTAGGTTCGAGGACATGGAGATCAGACCAGCCTCGTCCGTGTTCTCGCCCACGACCACCTCAGAAAGGGACTGAGATGACCATCGCCCTTGATTCTCCGGCCCCCGTCGAGAGGCCGACCCCTGCACGTATCGGAGGGCCCGCGATCGGGGCGCTGGGCGTCCTCGCCCTCGCTCTCGGCACCCTGCAGACGGTGGTGGACCCGGCCCGTCCGTTGCTGGAGCGCGAGCTGGGCGTCGACACGGCGGCGGCCGCGCTGATCGCCAGCACGCTGCTGATCACCGGCGCGATCGTCGCGCCCATCGCGGGCAAGCTCGGCGACCGCTACGGCGGAAAGCGGGTGCTGCTCGTGCTGATGGCGCTGGTCTCGGCAGGCGGCGTGGTATCGAGCCTCGCACCGAACCTGCCGGTGCTGCTGGTCGGTCAGACGCTGCAGGGCGCGATGGTGGGCGCACTGCCCCTCTCGTTCATCCTGGTGCGCAAGAACTTCCCGAAGGGCCAGACGCAGGTGGCCGTCGGGGTGGTCAGCGCGCTGTTCACCGCCGGGGGCATCGTCGGAACGCTCGTTGCCGGGCCGCTGGCGGAGGGGCTGTCCTGGCACTGGATCTTCGCGGCGCCGACGATCGTGATCGTCGCGGCGACGGCGGTCGTGTTCCGGCTCATGCCGAACGATCCGCCGAGCGAACAGGGCGCCACCATCGACTGGGCGGGCGTGGCCCTGCTGAGCGCCACGCTGGTCGCGCTCATGCTGGGGCTGCTGGTCGTGACGGGCGGCGGTCTTCCGCCACTGGCGGTCGGCGGCATCGTACTCGTGGTCGCCGCGCTCGCCGTGGTCTGGGTGGCCGTCGAACGCCGAGCGGTCTCGCCGATGGTCGAGCTGCGCATGCTGACGGCACCCGCCATGTGGAGCGCGGCCGTGCTCACCACAGCCATCGCCGCCATCTCCGCGATGCTGCAGACCTATGTTCCCAAGCTGTTCGAGGTCTCGGGCGACGGCTACGGCCTGGGGCTCGACACCACCGACATCGGGCTGTTCATGATGCCCGCCTCCATCGCCGGTGTGCTGGCAGGCTCGGTCGGCGGGCTCGCCGTGCAGCGCTACGGCGCGCGCGCCGTAGCCACCGCGGGCGCCGTGGCCACCGCCGGCATCCTCCTCGCCGTTGCGGCGCTGCACGACACGGTGTGGCAGCTCGTCGTCGCCCGCGCGCTGGCCGCCTTCGTCGGCGGCCTGATCACCACAGCGCTGCTCGCCAGCACGGCCACCGCCGTGGCCGCCAAGGACACCGGCATCGCCACCAGCCTCCTCGTGGTGATCCGCCTGATCGGCGCCGTCGCGGGCGGCCAGGTTGCCGGCTCGGTCCTCGACGCGGGCAACGACCCGGCGTCCGGCTTGCCGGCCGAGTCGGCCTTCGTCACCGGTTTCCTCGTCGCCGCCCTCGTGGCCGCGCTGTCCCTGTTCGTCGTCCGTCACCTGAAGAAGGAAGTCCAGTCATGACATCTCAGTCCGACGCCGCCCGGCGCAAGGTCCTGATCACCGGCGCCAGCCTCGCCGGCCCCACGCTGGCGTACTGGCTGCACCGGTACGGCTTCGCCGTCACCGTGGTCGAGAAAGCACACGCGCCTCGTGGTGGCGGATACCCGATCGACGTCCGCGGCACCGCCATCGAGGTGGTCCGGCGGATGGGAATCCTGCCGGCGCTGCAGGTCGCGCACATCGATACGGGACGGTTCACCTTCCTCGACGCCGACGGCGGTGAGGTGGCCGCCCTCCATCCCTACGCGGTTGCCGGGAGCATCGCGGGGCAGGACCTCGAGGTGGGGCGCGGGGACCTGACCGCCGCGCTGTACGAGACGGTCCGGGACGACGTGGAGTTCGTGTTCGACGACTCCATCGACACCCTCGACCAGCACGAGCGCGGAGTCGACGTCACCTTCCGCAGCGGTGGGCAGCGCACGTTCGACGTGGTGGTCGGTGCCGACGGCATGCACTCGGGTACCCGCAAGGTCTTGTTCGGGCCGGAAGAACAGTTCCACCGCTACCTCGGCTACGGCTTCGCCGTGTTCACCATGCCCAACACCCTCGGACTGTCGCGCGAGCTCCTCATGTGGAACACCCCGGGCCGGGCCGCCGCGCTCTACGCCACCGGGGACGCGGACGACGACCTGCACGCCTTCCTGAACTTCTACCAGCCGGAACAGCCGCTCCACGTCCTGCGGGACCCGGACGCCCAGCGGGACCTGGTCGCCCGCACCTATGCCGGTGCGGGCTGGGAGGTGGCGAGCATCGTCGAGGCCATGCACCAGGCGGACGACCTGTTCTTCGACACGGCGGGTCAGATCCGCATGCCGAGCTGGTCGAGCGGCCGGGTGGCGTTCGTCGGCGACGCCGCCTACGCGCCGTCGTTCCTGACCGGACAGGGCTCCAGCCTGGCCCTGGTGGGCGCGTACATGCTCGCCAGGTCGCTGGCCACGCACGGGAACCACGTCGATGCCTTCGCCGCCTACGAGCGTGACACCCGCGAGTTCGTCACGATGAACCAGGCACTGGTCGACAAGGGTGGTGCCCGGCTGTTCCCCACCACCGCCGAGGCGCTGGAACAGCGCAACGCCACGCTCCGTGATCTGGTCGCCATGCCGGCGACGACGCCGCAGCCCGCCCACTCGGCCCTCGTGCTCCCGGCGCCCGCGCCGTGAGCCCGTTCCGGCGCGGAGGAAATCCTTACCACTCCCGGGGGACCGCACCCTGTCCCGGTCAGGCGTCCGCGCGGCAGGCTGGCAGGATGAAAACCATGACCCTCCACCCGCGACCGCGGCGGTCCGGATGGCGGCCCGGCTGGTCGCACCTGCTCGGCGCGCCGTTGTCCTCCGTCACCTGGCGTTCGTACGGCTACCTGTGGTTCATGCTGCTCCTGGCGCCCGTCGCGCTGGCCTACGTGCTGGTCACCCTGGCGGTCACGGCCGGGGCCGCGGTGACGGTCGTCGGGCTCTTCGTGGCAGGCGGGCTCGTGGTGGGCGGGCGATGGTGGGGCGCCACCTACCGCCGGCTGGCGGGCGACCTGCTCGACACGCACGTCGCGGCGCCCCTGCCCCGCCGGACGCGTACGAGCTTCTGGCCGCGGCTCGGCGGAGCGCTGGGCGACCCGGTGGGCTGGCGAGCACTGTTGTTCATGATCGCGGCGTTGCCCGTGACTCTCCTCGGGTCGATCGTGAGTACCGCGTGTCTCGTGCTCGGGCTCGGCGGCGTGACCTACTGGACCTGGTTCTGGTCGCTGCCCCCTGACCTGGCCATGGACAGCCGGTGGCACAACCCGGTAGGCCTGGCCCTCGTCGCCGTGGGCGGACTGGCGCTGCTGGTCCTGTGGCCGTTCGCCCAGTCTGGTTTCGTCGCACTGCTGAAACTCCTGACCAGGGTGCTGCTCGGACCGACGGCCGCCAGCCTGCGGGTCGCGGAGCTGGAGCGCTCGCGCGCGGGCACGGTGGACGACGCGGACGCCCGCCTACGTCGCATCGAGCGTGACCTGCACGACGGCACCCAGGCACGCCTGGTCGCCGTCGGCATGCAGCTCGGAGAGGCACGCGAGCAGCTGGTCTCCGGCGAGACGGGCACCCTGGGCGAGCTGCTCGAGACAGCGCACGCGTCGACCAAGGACGCCCTGGCCGAGCTCCGGGAGCTGGCCCGCGGCATCCACCCGCCGGCCCTGGACAGCGGCCTGGGGGTAGCCCTTGAGACGCTCGCCGCACGCGCGCCGCTACCGGTCACGGCGGACATCGACCCGGCGGTCGAGGCGGGCGGCCGCCTGGCTCCGGCGATCGAGTCGATCGTCTACTTCTCGATCGCCGAGCTGGTCACCAACGCGGCCAAGCATGCGCGCGCGTCGCGGGTCCACGTGCGGGTCGAGGCGGTCGCCGACGGCGGGAGCGGCGTCCTGCACATCCAGGTGCGCGACGACGGCGGCGGGGGCGCGACCGTCGTCGCCCCCGACGGGTCCGGGCTGCGGTCGGGCCTCGCGGGGCTCGCCGAGCGCGTCGGTTCGGTCGACGGCACGTTCGACCTGTCCAGCCCAGTCGGCGGGCCGACCGTCGTGACGATGACGCTCCCTGCGGTGCGCGCCGGCACGACGGGTGCGTACCGCACGGGCACCGGTGGGCGCGCATGACCGGGCCGGACGGCACGCCGTCGGGTGGCCTGCGGGTGGTGCTCGCCGAGGACTCCGGGATCCTGCGCGACGGGCTCGTCGCCCTGCTGGCGCGGCGGGGGCACGAGGTGACGGCCGTGCCGGACGGCGAGAGCCTGGAGCGCGAGGTCCTGCACCTCGCGAGCGAGTCGTCGCTGCCTGACGTCGTGGTGGCGGACATCCGCATGCCACCGACGTTCACCGACGAGGGCCTGCGCACCGTGGTCGCGTTGCGGGAGCAGTTTCCCGAGCTGCCCGTGCTGCTCTTCTCGCAGTACGTGGAGACGAGGTACGCCGGTGTGCTGCTCCAGGGTGACGCACGTGGGGTGGGGTATCTGCTCAAGGACCGCGTCGTCGACGTGGGGGAGTTCGCCCAGGCGCTCGGGCGTGTGGCCCGGGGTGAGACGGTGCTCGACCCGGAGGTGGTCTCCCAGCTCATGGGCGCCGCCGACCGGGATGTCGGCCGGGGGCGACTGTCCGGCAGGGAGCGCGAGGTGCTCGGCCTCGTCGCGCAGGGCCGGTCGAACGCCGGCATCGCGGAGCAGCTGTTCCTCTCCCAGGGCGCTGTGGAGAAGAACGTCGCGGCGATCTTCCAGAAGCTCGACCTGCCGTACGACGCTGCGGACAACCGCCGGGTGCTCGCCGTGCTGCGTTACCTGGGGAACTGAGGTCGCCGTGTCGGCACCACAGGACAGCTCGCACCGAAGATCGACGTCTCGACACGTTCCAGCGTGCGGCGAACCCGGACGCGTTCCCGGCGACGGAGGCTCAGCGGATGCAGCAGCGGGCGGACGGCTTCACGGTAGGCCTCGAGCGACAGCCGCAGGTCCCGCGAGCTCCCGGCGCATCGCGGGCCGTCGTGAACGAGGCCCGGCCCCGTGAGGCCGCCGGCCACCCGGAGGAGCTCGCTGAGCCGCTCGTCCGCGATCCTGCCCGCGCCCAGCGGTGCCACGAGAACCGCGGCGCAGACGGCGCAGAGCGCACCGAGCAGCGTCTCGTGGACGCGCAGGAGGAGCACCGCTGCCGAGAGGGCGCCCTGCAGGGTCAGCGCCATGCTGAGGGCCCCGGTGATGAAGAAGGTCACTGCCCAGTACCTCCTCGGAGGGGTGGAGAAGATTCCGAGGACGAACCCCAGGAGGAGGGCGGCGAGCACAGGCTCGTGGCCGGCAGCCACCACGGCGAGACCGTAACCGACGGGCACGCCGGCTACCGTGCCCACGAGGCGCCGGCCGCTCTGCAGCAGGACGTCCTCGGTGTGCTCGGCCCGGAGGAAGACGACCCAGGCGGTCACGACCGCCCAGTGCCACAGCTGGGGCGACACCAGGTGCCCGCCGACGAGGGCCAGAGCGACGGCCGTCGTCACCTGGAGCGCCTGCCGCGTCGTGCGCCCCGGTCGTACCCACGGCCAGACCGGTGCCGCTCGCGGACTCGTACCGGGGCGGCGGGCGTGGAGGGGCGCCTCGCCCCTCGTCGACACACGTTCCGGACCCGGGCCGCGCGCTGATCCGGCCCGCGCGTCCAGGATCGCGAGCGTTCCGCGGGCCCAGGTCGCGGCGGCGGCCCTCTCCGCCCGGCGGGCGGCTGCTGCCCCTCCGGGGAGCGAGCCCGCCGGTGCCTCGTCCAGGAACTCCTGGACGAGCCGGGTGCAGGCGTGCAGCCTGACCAGTCGTCGCCTCAGCAGGCGCTCCGTGCGGCGTGCGCGAGACCCGGTGTGCCGCGCCGGCTCGGTCGACGCCCTCCGCGCGTCGGACCGGCAGGCCTCGAGCGCCTCGAGCAGGGTCCGGAAGCGTCGGCGCGACCGGACGGGCAGCACGCAGAACCGGGCCGTCGCGAAGGTGGCCGCGGCGACCGCGGCGGCGCCTGTCGCCATCGGAAGGTCCGGTGGCCGAAGTCCGGCGAACTGGGAGAGCAGGTACGCCATGAAGGCGAAGATCCCGAGATCGGTGCCACGCCGTCCGTTGCGACGGGCGTAGGTCCCGACGAGGACGACCACGAGGAGCCCGGCACCCCACGCGGCGGGGACCACGGCCAGCAGAGTTCCGAGAGTGAGGGTCGGCACGGCGACCGAGCTGCCCAGTAGGAGCGCCGTGAGCTGTCGGCGCACGTGATGCTCACTGATCGCCAGAGCCGTCGCCACCGCCATGAACCCGCCCGCGAGCACGCCCTTCTGGGGCGCGCCGAGCGCGACGAGCACGGTCAGCGCGCCGGCCAGACCGAGAACGGTCCGTGCTCCCGCGGACAGTCGCAGCAGTCCCGGGTCGAGCGCCAGGAGCCGCTTCCTGGCCCGTCCGATGCGGGCGTTCGCCACGTTCCCAGAACCTCCGTCGCCGTAGGACGGAGCAAGCGTGGTCCCGCGCGACGCCGAGCGGTATCCGTCAGCCGACTGCCGGCAGGGAGGGAGGTGCCGCCCGCGTGCCGAGGATCACGCGCCCTCGACGACGGTCCGGAGCTGCGATCGCGCAGTGACCCCCAGGCGGGGGAAGCTCCGGTAGAGATGGGAGCCCACGGTGCGGGGGGAGATGAAGAGCCTCTCCCCGATCTCGCGGTTGGTGAGACCGCGGGCGGCGAGCCTGATGATCTGTTGCTGCTGCGGCGAGAGATCGGCGAGTGTGTTGCTCGCCGGCGCGCCGAGGTCGACGCCGGCGGCACGTGACTCCCTCTGTGCCCGCTCGGTCCATGGCTCGGCACCCAGTCGCCGGAAGGTCTCCAGCGCTGAGGCCAGCGGCGCCCTGGCCTCGGCCACACGTCGGCGACGACGAAGCCACTCCGCGAGGTCGAGCCGTGCCTGCGCCCGTTCGAACGGCCAGTGCTCGATGAACGGGTCCTCCAGGGCGGCCCGGAGATGCGGTTCCGCGCTTTCGGGGTCCGCCAGCAGACCGCGAGCCCTGTGGAGGAGCGCACCGAGCCGGGCCGAGACGCCCTCGCCCAGATCCTGCGCCGCGATCTCGACGATCTCAGTGGCCTCCTGCACCTGACCGCTGCGCACCGCGGCGGCCGCGAGGTCAGCGAGGGTGGCGTACGAGGCGTGGTAGTGCAAGGGCCTGTTGTCCTCGGTGAAGGCCGCGCGCAGCTGGTGGTAAGCGGTGTCGTGGTCGCCCTCCGTGGACGCGGCGGCGGCAAGGGCGCGCCGGGCGTAGACGAACACCGAACGGCTCTCCAGAGGATCGACGAGCGCGAGGGCGCGCGCTGCCCGGGCCCGGGCGCCCAGGACGTCGCCCCGAAGCGCGAGCACCATGGCGTCCACCGCTGTCGCGCAGGCCACGGCATGGTCGAGCCCGGCTGCTGTCCCGGTCGCGACGATGCGCTCGCTGACCTCTCGCGCCTGGTCCCAACGCCCTCGCTCCAGGTAGGCCCAGGCAGCCGCGCCGCCCAGGCCGTTCGGAAGGGCGGTTCCCGCGTGCACGGCGTCCTGGGCCAGGTCGAACGTGTCGACCGCCTTCGGCGTCTCGTCCAGGAGCCACGCCGCGATGCCGAGGTACGTCAGCTGCTCCGGTCGGGTCCGCCTCGTGGCGGCGAGCTGCGCGGCCAGCCTCTGCAGGTCCGCGCGCCCGTCGTGCAACGGATCACAGACGATCCTCACCCAGGCCCGCAGCCAGTCCTGACCGGCGTGCTCGGGGACGCTTCGCAGCATGGCGTAGATCGCGTGCCGCTCGGCCTCCCTCCCGGAGTAGAACTGGGCCACGGCGGCGTCCGCGAGGATGTTCAGCGCGCTGTCGGGCCGCGTCGTCGCGAACTGGGCGGCCGCCCGCATCAGTCGAGCGAACGCCGTGGTGTGCCGGGCGGTCAGGACAGTCAGCCGGCTCAGCTGGACGGTTGCGGCGGCCATGAGCGAGGCATCCTCGGTCCGGGTGTGCACCGCCTGCGCCAGGTGCTCCACCCAGGCGAGATCGCCGGTCAGCACGGCACTCCTGGCGGCCTCGGCAAGCAGCCGGCCGCTGTGCTCGGCGTGCGGCGTGAGCTCCGCCGCGCGGTGCAGGGCTTTCCCCGCGGCCGCGGGGCCCCCGCGGCGGCGTGCCTGCTCGGCGGTCCGCTCCAGCAGCTGCGAGATCGCGGCGTCCTGCCCCGTGCAGGATGCGGCGAGGTGCCAGGCATGCCGGTCGGGCTCGTCGTGCAGCATCGCCGCGACAGCCTGGTGGGCTGCACGGCGATCGTCCGGAGCGGCTGTCTGATAGATCGCGGAGCGGACGAGGGGGTGACGGAACCGCACGCGCCTGTCCGTGCGAAGGATCAGCCCTGCCCGTTCCGCGGGCTCCCACACGTCGTGCGAGGTGCCTGGCGGTGTCGGTGCGGGGATGATCGCCGCATCGACGGGGTCCATCGCCGCCAGGCACAGGAGTGCGTGTCGGGTGAGGCGCGGCAGCTCGATCGCCCGCGCGCCGAACACCCGTGCCAGCTCGTCGGTGAGCGGGAGCGGGCCCGCCGAGGTCTGGTGGCCCGCCGGGTCCAGAGCGGCAGCCTTGGACAGCTCGGTGAGCGCGAGCGGGTTGCCGGCCGCCTGCTCGAGGATGTCGGCGCCGAGTCGCGCCGTGGGCCGTGCCGACAGCCCCTCGAGGAGGCGCGACGCCTCGGTGCCGTCGAGGGGTTCGAGGACGGTGACCGGCATGTCACGCTTGGCACCCCTGACCGCGTGCCCGGTCTCGGTGGCCAGCAGCACCGTGACGGCTTCTCCGCCCAGCCGTCGTGCCGCGAAGGCGAGGGTGTCGAGCGAGACCTGGTCGCATCGGTCCGCGTCGTCCAGCAGGAGCACGACCGGCCGCTGCGCAGCCAGGTCGGACAGCAGGTCGAGCACCGCGTTCCCCGTCACCATGACGTCCGGGCTCGCCACGCCGGTGCCCGTTCCGATGGCCGAGCGCAGCGCCGACCTCTGCCGTGCGGGCAGCACGTCGATCCGGTCCGTGACGGGACGGAGAAGCTGGTGCAGTGCGGAGAAGGTGAGTGTCCGCTCGGACTCGCTCCCCTGAGCGCGCAGCACGACAGATCCGCGCGACTCGGCGTGGCGGGCCAAGGCGTCGAGCAGGGTGGTCCTGCCTATCCCGACATCGCCCACGAGCAGCTGCACGGTGCCCGCGCTGCCGGGCTCCTCGACCGCGTGCAGAAGGGGGACCACGCCGTCCGCCCTGGCCGACGTCGCGCTCCGTGAGCTCGTGAGCTGGGCGAAGTCCCAGACCTGGTCCCGATGGCCGGCATGCGGCTCCATGGCGTCTCCTGAAGATCTCGGGGGCCGCTGGTCATCCTACGAGCCCGGCGGTCCGCTGCGGCGCCCACCGGTACGTGCAGTCGGCTGACGGATACCGGCGGAGCGGCCTGTCTTCCTAGGGTCGCGGAACAGGCTTCCGCAGAGACAAGGACCTTCATGTCGCAGATCACCCTCGGGGACGTCACGATCACCCGGGTCTGGGAGTACTTCGGCCCCGTCGAGATGACTCCCGAGACATTCTTCCCGGACAGCTCCAAGGAGGTGTGGGACGGCGCTCCCTGGCTGGCACCGCACTTCGTGGACTCCATGACCAATATCGTGAACTCGGCGATCCAGACCTGGCTGGTGCGCAGCGAGGGCAGGACGATCCTCGTCGACACCGGCGTCGGGAACCACAAGGAGCGTCCGTACTCTCCGGTCTGGAGCCATCTGGAGACGGACTTCCTGCACAACCTCGCCCGCGCCGGCGTCCGGCCCGAGGACGTCGACATCGTGATCAACACGCATCTCCACGTCGATCACGTCGGCTGGAACACGTACCTGGACGGCCGGATCTGGGTCCCCACCTTCCCCAACGCCACGTACCTCATGCCGAAGGACGACTTCGACTTCTGGAACCCGGCCAACAACCACCAGCCTGCCCTCGGCCGCGGCAACCAGAACGTGTTCGAGGACAGCGTTTCTCCGGTGCACCAGGCCGGCCAGGTGCTGCTCTGGGAGGACAGCCACCAGATCGACAAGCACCTGCGGCTCGACGCCGCTCCCGGGCACACTCCCGGATCGTCGACGCTCACGCTGACGTCGGGGACCGACCGCGCCGTCTTCGTCGGCGACATGCTGCACAACCCCGTGCAGCTCCTCGAGCCGGACTCCAACAGCTGTTTCTGCGAGGACCCGGCGCTCGCCCGAGCGACCCGGCGCAAGGTGCTCGGCTGGGCTGCGGACAACAACGTGCTCGTCATCCCCGCACACCTCGGCGGCCACGGCGCCGCGGAGGTCTCCCGCGACGGCAGCGCCTTCACGGTGAAGAGCTGGGCGCCGTTCTCCCTCTACTCGACCGAGCAGGCCTGACACCGATGAAGAGGCAGCAGATGAACAGTGACACCGAGGTCGTCGTCACGACGGAGCGTGGGGCTGTTCGTGGCACCCGCCAGGGCGCCGCGGCCGTTTTCCTCGGCGTCCCGTACGCCGCCGCACCCCGCGGCGCGGGGCGGTTCGCGCCGCCGCAGCAGCATGCGCCGTGGGACGGCGTCCGCGACGCCACCCGGCCCGGCCCCACCGCGCCTCAGGCCGAACGTCGCCTCGGCAGCGTCGACATGTCGCCCTACTTCGGCACCGGCTGGAGCCAGGGCGACGACTACCTGACCGTCAACGTCTGGGCACCCGAGACGATGTCGGGCGACCTCCCGGTCATGGTGTTCGTCCACGGGGGCGGATTCGTCGCCGGGTCGACGAACGCCGCGATCTACGACGGCTCCGCCTTCGCCCGCGACGACGTCGTCCTGGTGACCGTCAATTACCGGCTCGGCATCGCCGGGTTCCTCGACATCCCAGGAGCCCCTGCGAACCGCGGTCTGCTCGACGTCGTCGCGGCGCTGCACTGGGTTCGGCGGAACATCACGGCGTTTGGGGGAGACCCGGGCAACGTCACCCTGTTCGGCCAGTCGGCCGGGGCGACGATCGTCGGCGGAGTTCTCGCGTACCGTCCGGCCTCGGGACTCTTCCGCCGCGCGATCGTCCAGAGCGGCAGCGGGCTCGGCGCCTTCAGCACCGAGCAGGCGGCCCGGGTCACCCGGGCGGCGACCGAGGTTCTCGGGATCGAACCCCAGGTTGACGAGTTCGCTCAGCTCTCGGACGCCCAGCTCGTCGAGGCCGCGTCCCGGCTCGGCGGCATCGACCTGCACACCGAGAGCCACTACGACCCGCTGATCGGGCTGAGCCCGTTCAGCCTGGTCCTGGACGAGCAACCCGCCGCGTCAGTCGCCGCGGGGGCCGCCGCTGACGTGGACCTGCTGATCGGGACCAACACGGAAGAAGGTCACCTCTACCTGGTCCCGGTCGGCAAGTTCGCGTCCTCGGCCGCGGCCGACGTCACGCGTGCTGCGACTGCGTCCCACCCCAGCCCCGTGGACCTCGTCGAGACCTATCGTGCGTCCAGGCCGCGGGCGACCTTCGGTGAGCTGCGGTCCGCGATCATGGGTGACGCCCTGTTCGGCGCCGGCAGCTGGGCGCTCGCCGAGGGGCACGCCGCGCATGCGCCGTCGTCCACGTTCGCCTACGAGTTCGCGTGGCGTTCGGAAGCGCTCGACGGACAGCTGGGCGCCACTCACGCGATCGAGCTGCCCTTCGTCTTCGACACGACCGGCCTACCGGTCCTGAACGGGCCGCACGCGCTGCTCGGTCCCCGCTCCGCCCCGCCCGCGCTTGCCACGCGTATGCACCAGGCGTGGGTGCGCTTCGCCCGAACCGGTGACCCGGGGTGGGTCCGGTACGACGACCAGCGTCGATCCACCATGCACATCGACGCGGAGTGGGCCGAGGTGGAGGACCCACGCAGCGAGGAACGGCAGGCCTGGTCCGTCGACCGCCGCGCGCGGGGGTGACGTCGTCGCCCGGCTGCAGCTACACCCTCAGACCAGCCGGGCCGTGAGCCCTTCCAGCACGATCCCGAGGTGCCGCTCGAATCGTGCGTCGCCGTCGTCGCGCAGGTGGCCGGCCTCTTTGACCAGCGGCACGTCCGGGCCGAGCCAGACGTCCCGTTTGGTGACGGAGTAGCGATCCGGGTCGGTCTCGGCCGACTGCCGACGTTCCTGCTCCTCGATGACGAAGCCGACCACGAAGGCGACGATCAGGTCGGTGGCGTCGTCGGCCTCGGTGAGCGTCAGGCCCTGTGCGGTCCAGCGCGCGAACCAGGGTTCCCGCGCCCGGACGACGTCGGGGTCGGTGATGCGGGTGCCGCTGAACATCCGGGCGCCGTCCCGGTGGAGCAGGAACTCCGTGCGCAGGATGCGGGCGTACGCGGCGAGGTCGGCACGCCACGTGGCGCCCGGCGAGGTCTGCGACAGGGCATTGCTGACCCGCCGCATCACGGTGGTGCTCATCTCGTCGAGCAGTTCCTGCTTGTTGCGCAGGTGCCAGTACAGCGCGGGCGGCCGGACGTCGAGCCGGGTGGCGAGCGCGCGGACGGTGATGCCGTCCATGCCCTTGTCATCGAGCAGCTCGAGTGCGGCCCCCACGATCCGTTCGCGCGTGATGCCCTTGGCCATGGTTGACACCTTAACAAAGTTCAGGCAGCCTGGGCAGGCCAGGAACTGAACTTAGTTAAGGAGAATCTGATGCGTGCTGCCGTCGTCGACAACCCCGGGGAACCGCCCTTCTGCGCCGAGTTTCCCGAGCCGGAGGCTGGGCCGGGCCAGGAGCTGCTGCGCCTGGTCGGCGCCGGCCTGCACCACGTCGTGCGTGGCGTGGCTGCAGGCCGCCACTACAGCAGCGACCACACCTTTCCGATGGTGCCCGGGGTCGACGCCGTGGCCCGGACCGCTGACGGGCGGCTGGTCTACACCGGCTTCGCCCGAGCGCCGTGGGGCACGATGGCCGAGCGGATGGTCACCCCGTTCGAGCTCGAGCTTCCGGCGGGCGCGGACCCGCTCGAGGTAGCGGCCGGCATGAACCCGGGCATGTCCGGCTGGATGGTCCTCGCCGCCCGGCGCAAGGAGGTCGGCCGGCTCGGCACGGTCCTGGTGCTCGGGGCCACCGGAGCCTCGGGAACCCTGGCAGTGCGGGCGGCGCTGGCGTTCGGTGCCGAGCGAGTGGTCGCTGCCGGCCGTGACCCGGAGTCGCTGGAGCGGCTGCGCGGCCTGGGCGCGGTGCCTGTCTCGCTCGCGCACGACGATCCCGACACCTTGGCGGACGCGCTCGCCGATGTCGTCGACGACGCCCCGCCCGCCCTCGTGCTCGATTTCGTGTGGGGCCCGGTCGCCGAGGCCGCCTTCGCCGCACTGGGCCGAGGCGGCATGGCTGCCGACACGCCGGACACCGCCTACGTGCAGATTGGCTCGCTCGCCGGTCCCGAGGCGGCACTGCCCGCGGCCCTGCTGCGCAGTCGCCGCGTCCGGGTCACGGGTAGCGGCATCGGCGCGGTCTCCAGGGCGGACCTGCTCGAGGAGGCGCCCGCCGTCCTCGCTGCCTTCGCCGACGGCACGCTCCAGATGCCGTACACCGCCTACCCGCTGAGTCGGGTCGGGGACGCCTGGGCGCACCGGGGGAGCACCCGTTCCGTCATCGTCCCGGACTGACCACGCACCGACTGGCCGGCCCGGGCGAGCCGCGGCCGACGAAGATCCGAGGAACAGGAGAGCGTGATGCGGAAGCGAGCATTGGTCGTCGGGCTGGGGATCGCGGGCATGTCGGCGGCGATCGGGCTCCGGGCGGCCGGGTGGGCGCCGGTGATCGTCGAACGGGCGCCTGAACGGCGTCAGGGCGGGTACTTCGTCGGGCTGCTGCCCGACGGCAGGCAGGCAGCGATCGACCTGGGCATTGCCCAGGACCTGCACACCCGCAACCCGGCCGGCGGCGGAAACGCCTGGGAACTCGACCGGCGCGGCAACCGCACGCCCGGGCCGGGGTTCCTGCACCAGCCCGGGCGGCCCGCAGCGGTGGTCCGCGGCGACATCGAGGCCGCGCTCTGGCAGGGCCTCGGCCGCCCAGGCGCCGGCCCGCGGATCGACGTGCGGTTCGCCACCACACCTGTCGAGATCAGTGATGAGGGCGCAGCCGTCCGGGTGCTGTTCCGGGATGGCGGGACCGGACAGGAGTATCGCGAGGAGTACGACCTCGTCGTCGGTGCGGACGGGTTGCGGTCCGACGTGCGCCGCCTGGTCTTCGGTCCGCACACGCGGTACGTCCGCGACTGGAACGCCATGATCTGCGCCTTCCAGCTTCCCGGCCAGGTGCCGGGCTACGGCGGCGAGGACAGCATCATCAGTGCCCGTGCGGGCCGGGCGGCCTGGGTGTTCGGCTTCGCCGACCGGGCGCCCACCGCCCTGCTCACGTACCGCACGGCGAGCGTCTCCGAACAGTTCACGGGGGACTGGGTCGAACGGCTGCGCGCCGTCTACTCGGGTATGGGCGACCCGGTCGTGCGGTACGTCCTGGACGAGCTCGAACGAGCGCCCGAGTTCCTGTTCGACTCGGTCGACCAGGTCAGGATGCCGCGGTGGAGCGCGGGCCGGGTGGTGCTGGTGGGGGACGCGGCCTGGTGCCTGAACCTCTACTCGGGCATGGGTGCGACGAGCGCGCTCCGGGGCGGCGCGGAGCTGGGCAAGGTGTTGCGCGACACCCCGGATGACCTTCGCGCCGCGCTGACCGTCTGGGAGTCGAGGCTGCGTCCGTCGATCCTGAGGCATCAGCGGATCGCGCGTCTCAAACAGCAGATGTTCGTTCCGTCGAGCCGGTGGACGGAGGCGGTGCGGTCCTTCGTCCTGCGACTCGGTGGTGCGGCACGCCGACGACAGATGGCCAGGGGGCTCACCGCCGCGCCGGCCGGGAGCGGCCCCGTCGGTCGAAACTCACCAGAAATCAGTTGACTATCGTTAGATCGACAACGATGATCGCTGCATGAGTCGCATAATGTTCATCATGCTCACGCTGTTGATCTTCGGCGGAATCGCCCTCGGCCTGTTCGCCCAGGCCGTGATCCTGCCCGGGATCGCCGCCGACGAGGTCAGGCACTTTCCTCCGTACGAGCCCTATCGCGTGCCGCTCCTGGCCGCCGGGATCGCGGTCATCGCCTGCGCGCAGGTGTCCCTCGCATCCCTTGGGGTCCTTGTTTTTCGCGCCCAGGAGGGCACCTTCTTCCGCCCGGGCACCCAGCTCTGGGTGATCACTATCGGCGCGGCGGTCGGCGCCGCGACGCTGCTCACCGGCGGCTTCTTCCTCTACCTGACGTTCGTGGGGATCCCGATGCCGGACGAGGACATGGGGGAGCTGGGGCTGTGGATGGCAAGCGGGCTGGGATCTCTGGTCGGTGTCGCACTGCTTGGTGTCGTGTTCGTGACTCATCGACTCGTCGAACGTGCGACGGACGCACAGACCGAGCTGGACGGCGTGCTCTGATGGCGATCGTCGTCGAGATCGATGTGCTCCTGGCGAAGCGGAAGATGTCGGTCGGCGACTTCGCTGACGCGATCGGTCTGAGTCCGACCAACGTGTCGGTGCTCAAGAACGGCCGTGCGAAGGCGGTTCGGTTCTCGACCCTCAACGCGATCTGCGAGGTTCTCGATTGCCAGCCGGGAGACGTGCTGCGGTGGGTCGCCGAGAGTGAGGAGCCCGGGGGTCCCTGAACCGATCGGCGCTCTGCGCGAGGTCGGTCCCGCCCTGCCTCGCGACCGACGGGCATGACGAGACGGTCTTCGATGGTCTGCGGCGTGCTCGCGAGATGGATGGAGTCGGCGCGCCTGACCAGGTCGACAGAACTGACTCGAGACCCTCGCCTGACATGGAGAACTGGATGGCATGACGATTGCCGCCGAGTCCTGGAGCACTGAGGGCGGAGAGCGTTCGCGCAGTGACATGCACGCTGAGCTCGCTGGCCGGTACGGCATTCCTGACGGCCGCGTCTTCGCAGGTCACGCCGCCCTTGCAATCAGGTAAGGGCGGGACGATACCTGCCAAGTCCCCCTCCGGACACTTTTTCTCTGGCGTGACCAGGGATGACACGCTGAGAACGACTCTTGACGCTGTGGCGTCGAAGTCGATCTGGACGCCGAGTGCCTCGTAGAGGTCTCGGCGTTCTGTGTCTGTGGCGCGGTTCAGCACCTTAAGGGAGCCGCCCACGATCTGCAGGTCTTTGGTGAGTTGATTGAGATCGACCGCCTCGACCGGGACCTGGGCGGCCGCCAGGCGAACTTCGAGTGCTTTGAGCTCCGCCTCCTTCGTGACGAGCGAGGCAGTGATCGCCTCGGATGTGACTCCGCTCGCGAGGATGCCGACAAGGTTGTCGATCTCCTGCCTCTTCTGGGTGGTCTGCTCGCGGATCCGGACGCGCTTCAAGGCGACCGGTCGCCCGGAGGAGAGCGACGACGATCAGCAGGACCCCGCCACCCTCTATCTGCACAAGATCGTGCAGACCACGATCCCGCTACCTGCGCTCAGCCACTTCGATACCCAGGCCTACCTGCTGCTTCTCCAGCTAGAAGCCACCGCCACCGCGCCGCAGCTCGCGACGCTCATCGGCCGCTGCGCCCAAGTGCGCCGCGAGGGCGGCTCCGTCGATGACATCGGTGTGATCGCTGGCCTCGCCATGGACGACGAACTGGCGTTCGCAACCCGTCTCACACCTCTGCTTTACGAGAAGCTCGGGGGAAATCCGCGCTACATCAAGCGCTTCCTCAACGACCTCCACGTCCGCCAGTCTGTGGCCTCGCGGCGCGGCATCAGCCTGGACGCGGCGGTGGTCGCGAAACTCATGACCCTCGAAGCATTGATGAAGCCAGAGTTCAAGCTGCTGCTCGGCTGGTTCGCCAAAGGCGAGATGCGCGATCAGCTAGGCCGGCTCGAGGACGAGGCCGGCAGGCCAGCACCCGTGGAGACGCCCGTGGAAGGGCATGACAGGTCCAGCGACGCGGCAGGAGCGGACACCGAGCCAATGGAGCGCGGGCGTCGAGCCGCCCGCGCAACGTCGAGCACTACGGATGCGGTGGCTGTGTCTGGGCAGTTCTCGCAGGCCATGGTGCGATGGGCAAAGCTCGCGCCCTCGCTGCGCGGACTTGACCTGTCGCCGTATCTGACCCTTGCCGCGACCTTCGCCGGCATCACTCTGATCGACGACAGCTTGCCGGAGCGGCTGCGTGACATCGCTGCCAACCTCCTCTCGGAGTCCACTCGCCAGCGTGCGTCCGTTACCGATGACGAGCTCGAAAAACTCGGCACCAGCGACGCCACCGACCTGCTGCGCCACATCGGCCGCACCATGCGAGATCAGCCAGCCGGGACTGCTGCACGGATAGGTGACAGGTTGACCTGCCACCTATCCGTGCAGCAGTCCCGATCATGCTCGGGCAGCGAATGGGGTACTGGCGTGACCAGGGAAGAGGCGTTCGAGGGGACAACGTGTCCCTTCCGAGCCTGCTCGCCGCGCGATGGACTGGGCGGCATCGGGCAGCGAGCCCGAATCGTCAACGACACCGGGCTTGTCATCTGAAACCGATCAGTTTACGGTTGGCGGCAGTCGATCGGATCAACGGGCGAGGAGCTCAGATGGCAGCGCGTCGCCGCGTCGCTCTGGTGTCGTGTGCGTCGTCAGGCATCGGCCAAGCGGTCTCGCGCGCCCTCGTCGCTGCTGGGTTCGACGTGGTGGGCGCCGACCGCGGTGGGGCGGTCGTCGACCCTGGGGGCGATGTCGGCGTCGATGGCCTCGACGTGACCAAGGGGGCGTCGATCACCACGCTGGTCGAGCGGGTGGTGGAGCGTTTCGGGTGGATTGACGTCCTGGTCAACACGGCCGTCGTTGGCTCGGAGCGTCCGCTGAGTTCGGGCGCGCGGGCGCAGTGCGACCTCGACAGCAACCTCTTGAGCCTGGTCCGTATGACACAGGCTGTCCTGCCGTTCATGCGCTCTCAGCGCAGCGGCCGCATCATCAACCTCCCCTCGATCGCTGGCTTGGTCGACGGGCCGTACCTGGCCGCTGAGCGAGCGTCCCGGCAACTGGTCGAAGGGTATTCGACGGCGGTGGACCACGAGGTCCGGCAGGACGGCGTGCGCGTGCTCGTCGTCGTGCCCGGGGCGAGCGGTGACGGCTCCCGGCTGGGACGCACGACGGCGGTGACCTGCGCGACGGACGACGCACGCCCGCTGGAGGGCAAGAGACGGCGCATCACAGAACAAGGGGCGGCCAGCCTTCAGGCCGATAGGCCCCTGGCTCTCATCGCGAGAGCTGTTGTGACCGCAGCGACCACGCCTGACCCGCGGCCGCGGTATGCCGCGGCGATACCGGGAGGTCGCCTCGAGGCGCTGGCGCTGAGCCGCGTCGCCCCGGCTCAGATCCGTGCCCCGCACATGTTTGACGCCCCCGTCCGGAAGTACAACCAGCTGCCCGGCTAGCCCCTGTATGGGCAACGGGCACCAGAGGAGCAAAGAGTGACACTCAGTACCGAGGCAACTAATTTCGGTTGGCTGCTCGACAACTTCGTGCGCACGGTCCCGGGCAGCCGGCACACGCTCGTGGTGTCGGCTGACGGCCTGCTCATGGCGATGTCCGACCAGCTCGACCGCACCAGCGGCGACCAGCTCGCCGCGATCGTCTCCGGCATGTCGAGCCTGACCCGCGGAGCGTCGCGTCAGCTCAACGGCGGCAATGTCCGTCAGACGATCATCGAGATGGACAACGGGTTCCTCTTCCTGATGAGCGTCTCCAACGGGTCCGTGCTCGGTGTCGTCGCGGAGGCCACGTGTGACATCGGCCTCGTCGGCTACGAGATGGCCCTCCTTGTCTCTCGCACCGAGGCCACCCTCACCCCGCAGCTGATCTCCGAGATGCGCGGCAACCTGCCCGCCGACGGACACGTGCGGGGTCCCGCGCGGCACTGACACGTTCGCGGAGGACAGGGTTGGGATCCACGGTGTGGCGAGGGGTCCCAGCCCTGTTGGCTCAGAGCGTGGCGGTGGCGGTTTGACCGAGGCTCAGGACGGCGTTGACGAGTAGGTCGGACTGCTGCGCCCGCAGGATACGGCCCGTGTCGAGGATCGTGAGGGGGCTGGTCGCGTGTGCCCGGAAGGTCCGTCCGTGGGCGAGCCATGATGGCGTCGGTCAGCGGTGCTGGTCGGAGCTGTCGTGACGGGCGAACATGCGCCGGGTCGTGAGGTCGGACCCGGTGAGCACGCCGGCGCGACCCAGCAGCCGCCCGTCTTCCCAGTTCGACAGTCCCAGCTCCGGTCGTGCCAGTGCGTACTGGCCATCGACCCAGCGGGTGAACCCGTCGCCCACGAACGGGGCGTTGACCAGGTCGCGGAACCGGGCATGCGCGACGGGGTCCGCCGAGACGAGGGACGCCACGAACTGGGGACTGTATGTGTTGAACAGCGTGACTGCCTCGTCGATGTCGTCGACCACGACGAGGCTCAGCTCCGGCGTGTCCTCCCACTCCCATTCGGTGCCGAGCTCGTCGAGCGGCAGGAGGCTCGCCCGGGGTTCGTCGTACGGACCCTCGGGCCGCCGAACCAGGATGCGGCGCTCGAACTCGACTGGCGGCACCCACTGCTCGCTGCCCCTGGCCACGTGCAGCCTGGCGACGCCGCCTCGGGCGGCAGCGGCCTGGTCTACGGCCTGCAGCAGGAGCGGCACGAGCTCGTCCGCGCGGTCGTGCACGACGACCGCGACATTGAGGGTGTTGCACACCTTCCGGTCCAGGGAGTGTTGCACGACGTCGGCAAACCGCCCGGCATCCGCGCCATGGTCGGCGACCAGCCACGCGCCGCCGGTGCCGTGCGCGCTGACGGGGGTCCCGCTCTGGCGGGCGACGCTGCCGAGCTGGGTCACCGCGGCACCCGAGCCGCGCACCACGGCCAGCGCGATCCGAGAATCGCTGAACAGAGCCCAGCCGGCCGCCCGGTCACGCACGGGAACAAGGGTGATGGCGCCCTCGGGCAGGCCCGCAGAATGCAGGGCCGGGCGCAGGGCTCGCCGGTCGATCGCCTGAGCCGTCGCGAGCGCGTCGCCGCCGATGCGCAGCACCGCGGTATTGCCTGTGGCCAGCACGCCGGCGGCGTCAGCGAAGACGTTGGGGCGGCCCTCGAAGACGAAACCGATCACCCCGAGCGGTGCGGAGACGATCTCGACGGACCAGCCGTCGTGCGCCACCTGCTCGACCAGGTCGGCGGAACCGTCCTCGGGGCGGGCTGCCTGCTGCTCCGCCCAGCCGTGCAAGCCGGTGATCATGTCGTGGCGCATCCGCTCCGAGACGCGCAGCCTGGTCGTCGAGCGGCCGAGCCGCTCCGCGCGGGCCACGTCCTCGGCGTTGGCGGCCTGGATCTGGTCCCACACGGCGTCGTCAGCCAGGGCACCAGCGAACGCGCTGTAGAAGTCGTGGACCGCGCCGGGCTTCGTGGACCGTAGCCGCGTGAACGCATCAACCGCCGCGTCGACCTGGGCCGCCACGGCCGTACGCACAGCCTCCGGGACGTGCAGCAGGGCCCCGGTCGACTGGATCACGTGAAGCTGGTCACCCGCGCGGAAAGCCGCAGCGAGCTCGGCCGGTACCGTCGTGTACCGGTCTCCGCCGAAGGGGATGACGGTGCCTTCGGTGAGGCTGGTCAATGCGGCGATGGTCATCCGGTTGTCCCTTGCTCGTGCTCTGTCGTCTGCGGCGTCAGTGCACGCCTGCGGAATCCAGGAGGCTGCCTACCGTGGGGGAGACGAGCCCTGTCAGGTCATCGACGCCGATCCCGGCACGAGCGCTGGCACCGTCGAAGATCAGCATGAGCTGCCGGGACAGCAGGTCGGGATCGCTCGCCCCGCCCCGCTCGGCCTCGGCACGGAAGAACCTGGCCAGGCCGTCCTTCACGCCGCGCGCCACCCGGCTGGCAGGATGGGTGGGGTCCTTGAGCTCGATCTGGACGGCCAGGTACTGGCAGCCGTGGTAGCCGGGAGTGGCCGACTGCGACTCCAGCCGACCGAAGACGTGCAGGATTCGCTCACGCGGCGACCGGTCGTCGTCCGCGGTTGGCAGGAGCCACACCGTGTAGGCGGGCGCGCCCTGCTCCAGGCTCGCCGCCAGCAGCTCGTCCTTGCTGTCGAAGAGCTGGTACATGGAGCGCTTCGACACTCCCGCCTCCTGGCACAGCGCCTGGATGCCAACACTGATGCCTTCACGGTAGGTCAGTAACGCTGCCGCCTCCAGCAGGCGCTCTCGAGGGCCCGCCTTCGCCTCCGTGGTGGTCATACGGTGAGTCTAGTCACGCAGAACCAGAGCGGAAACTGATCGGTTTATGCGGTGCAGAAGGTCACGTGCCAGTCGAGCGACGAACTGAGCCAGGACGAGCGTGACGACTGGGCCGGCACACCGCCTTCGGGCGGACGAACTGGGCTCCTGCACGGTCATGTCCGGAAGGATCCGGTCCGGCTCTCGCTCCTGCGCCGGTTCGTCCCAGCGAAGTTCTGCGGTCGGACGGCTGGGACGACCCGACCAGCTGTGCAAGATCTTCAATGGGTAGGCCATGTGTGGGCTTCGGACGACGGAGATGTCCTCATGCGCTTCCACGGCGAACACCAGATCGGGCGAGCGCCTCTTTGCACGACCCGCTCCATGTGGCTCCCGCCCGGCGTTCCCCATGCTTGTGGCGAGCTTCTAAGTCGCTACACCGGCATGGACGGGCCGTCAGGCGAGAACTTGGAACTTCTGATCCCGGCGTCGGGCGCCGGCGCGCTGCTCGTGGAGCTTGCCCCGCCGTGGAAGCTGTCCCGCTCACCGCGAGCGATGACGTCACTCCGGCAGGAGCAGCCGTACCTGGTCCCGGATCTCGCGCACGACGTCGTCGACCGGCATGGCGGCGTTGAAGGACACGGCCATGCTCAGGAACATGATCGCTGAGACGATCCGCGCTCGTGCCGCGGCGTCGTGCGCGGGGAGGCGTCCGTCGCGCTGCAGGACGGCGGCGATCGCCTCCTCGGTCTGCGCGCTCAGGCCGAGGGCTTCGCGGTGGTGTGGCTCGGCCGGGTCGCCGAAGACCATCTCGCGCAGATAGGTCCGCCCGTTGTCGACCTGCTTGCGGTTGCACTCCACGACCGGCCGCACGACAGCCATCACCGCGTCCAGCGGATCCGTCACGTTCTCGGCCGCCTGCCGACCCTGGGCGAGGGCCTCGGCGTACGCGGAGTTCTGCACGAGCAGCAGGAGCTCGCCCTTGGTTCTGGCGTAGAGGAACAGCGTGCCCGCTCCGATGTCGGCCTTGTCGGCGATCTCCTGGGTGGTGACGTCGTCCATGCCGCGCTCGGCGAAGAGTTCGGTGGCGGCGGCCACGATGCGTTCGAGCTTCTGCTGCTTGTTCCGCTCGCGCCGGCTGAGGGACGCGGACGGCGACCCGGAGGCGAGTGGCATTGCTGCCCTCCTTCGTTGCTGGTCTGGCTGGCGCTCGGCGCTCATTCTCCCATGGCGACCCGAGGCGCCCCGGTGCCCCGCAGCTTCGGCTAGAACGCGTCGACCGGCCCGCTCCCGGTGAGTCGGTCGGTGGCCGGGTCAGCCGGCGAGGAACTCGGCGGCGACAGGGGCGAACTTCTGGTGGTACTGGAAGATGCCGCCGTGCCCGGAGTCCGGGTAGATGATGAGCGTGGAGTCCTTGATGCGGCGGTGCAGGTCCTCGGAGAGCACGGAGGGCACCATGCGATCGTTGTCGCCGTTGGCGATCAGGGTCGGCTGGGTGATCGTAGACAGGTCCGAGGGGGCTGAGCGCCCGTACTTCCGGATCGCCTTGAGCTGGGTGCGGAATCCCTTCAGTGACATGCCCTCGTCACGGTCGACGGTGCGTTCCTGCAGGCGCTTGACGAACGCCTTCGCCGCGGGCTTGCCGGTGGCATTGCGGTTGAAGAACAGAAACTCCTTCGGGTCCGACCGGGTCAGCGTCGCGCGCAGGATGTCCCAGTAGGTGGTGGCCACGACCTTGTCGATGTCCTTGCCGCCTCGGGGCCCGGTGCCGGTCAGGACGAGCCTGCGGACGAGCTCGGGGTGCTTGACCACCAGGTCCTGCGCGACCATGCCGCCCAGGGAGAAGGCGAACACGTCGATCGTGTCGAAGCCGAGCGCCGATATGAACGTGTGGGCGTCGTCGGCCATCGCCTCGACGTCGTCGGGGACGCTGCCGGTGGAGGCGCCCACGCCCCGGTTGTCGAAGGTGATGACGTGGCGGCTCTGCGCGACGGCGTCGACGATCCGGGGGTCCCAGTTGTCCAGGGTCGCGGCGAGGTGCACGAAGAAGACGACGGGGATCCCGCCCATCGGTCCGAGCTCCCGGTACGCGTAGCTGACGTCGCCCGCGGTGACGGTGCGGGCCGGTGCCTGCGCGTAGGACGTGACGACGGGTTCGTTCGAGCTTTCGTTGGTGGACATGATGTTCCCCTGTTCTTGGATCGTGATGGGTGAGCGGCTCGTTCAGGCTCTGGTGACGACGGCCTTGCCGCGGATGCCGCCCCTCTCGAGGGACTGCACGGCCTGGACGGTCTGGCCGAAGTCGAAGACGCGTCCGACGACGGGGCGCAGCGCGCCGCTGTCGACGAGGGCGGTGATCTCGCGGAGCTGGTCGCCGCTGGCGCGCATGAAGAGGAACTCGTAGGTCACGCCGAGGCGCTTGGCCTGCCTGCGGATCTTGCCGCTGATCCCCGCGATCGCGAGGCGCAGTACAGAGTTCAGGCCCACCTCTTTCGCAAAGGCGGGGTCGGGCGGCCCGGCGATCCCGATCGCCTTGCCGCCGGGGCGCAGTACTCGCAGGGACTTCTCCAGGTTCTGGCCGCCGAGGCTGTCCAGCACGAGGTCGTACCCGTCCAGGAGCTGCTCGAAGTCCTGGGTGCGGTAGTCGATGACGCGGTCGGCACCCAGCTCGCGGACGAAGTCGGCGTTGCCGCCACTGACCGTCGTGGCGACCGTCGCGCCGAGGTGCTTGGCAAGCTGGATCGCGATCGTCCCCACGCCGCCTGCGCCGGCGTGGATCAGGACCCGCTGACCGGGCTGGACATTGCCCCTCTCGACGAGTGCCTGCCATGCGGTCAGGGCCACCAGCGGGAGCGACGCGGCCTCCTCGATGCTGACCGAGGCCGGCCTGAGCGCCAGGTCGGTCTCGGCCACGGCGATCCGCTCGGCGAAGGTCCCGATGCGCTCCTTGTCGGGCCGGGCGTACACCTGGTCGCCGAGCCCGAATCCCCGCACCTTGCCGCCGACCGCGATGACGGTTCCGGCGACGTCGTTGCCCAGGACCTGCGGCAGCTCGTACGGGAGAATCTGTTTGAACTCGCCCGCGCGGATCTTCTCGTCGAGCATGTTGAGCCCTGCGGCCTGTACCTGGACGAGCACGTCGTGCTCCCCGACCACGGGCTCCGGGACGTCTGCCTCCTGGATCGGTCCTTTGTACTTGCGGACGACGAACGCGCGCATGGTGCTCTTCCTTCTCGTTCTGGTGACTTGGTCTGGTGGTTTGTCTGGTCGTCCGGTCTGAGGCGGCCACGGGCCGGCGGTGACTACCGGCGGAGGAAATCCCGTGCTCCGGCGACGAACTCCCGGTGGTACTGGAAGACGACGCCGTGCCCGGAGTTCGGGTAGACCGTGACGGCGGCGCCGGGCAGACGCCGGGCCAGCGCCGTGGCGTTGGCGGGCGGCACCATCCGGTCGCTGTCGCCGTGCACGATGAACACGGGTCCGGTGAAGGCCGTCAGGTCGGCGGGCTCCTGCATGCCCCACTGGCGTACGGCGGCCAGCTGCGCCTGATACACGCCAGGAGCGACCGGCCTGTCGCGTCCTGTCGTGCGTTCCTTGAGCCGCGCGAGGTAGGTGCGGGCGGCGTGCTCTCCCTCGGTGGTGCGGGTGAAGAAGAGCAGTGTTTTCGGGTCGTTGACGGTGAGTCCGGCGCGGAGCACGGTCCTGACAATGACGGCGGTCATGGCGGTCAGCCCGGGCCCACCGGCGGGGCCCGCACTCGCGAGGATGAGCCGGTCGATGAGCCGTGGCGCCTGCGCGGCGACGGCCTGGGCGACCATCCCGCCCATCGACAGGCCGAACATGTCCACGCGGTCGTGACCGAGCGCCCGGATCACGGCCACGACGTCGCCGGCCATCTCCTCGACCGAGGTGCGCACGCGTCCGCTGGAGCCACCCACACCGCGGTAGTCGACGGCGATCACGCTGCGGTCGCGTGCCAGTCCGTCGACGATGCGCGGGTCCCAGCCGTCGAGGTTCGCCCCGAGGTGCGTCAGCAGTATCAGCGGGATCTCGGTCTGCGGGCCGAGCTCCCGGTAAGCGAACACGGCGTCGCCCGCCGCGACCGTCCTCGTCGGAGCGTCCGCGTAGCTCTGGGCCGTCCCTTGCTGCGGCATGTCGTTCTCCTGGTTCTCGTCCAGCCCGGCTCATGTGAGCATGGTCAATAATGAGCACGCTCAGAAAAACTTGTCAAGGGGGCGTGTGGGGCGCTCGCCGATCGAGCGCCGGGGAGCGGGGGTTGCCGGCGAGGATCTCCTCGCCTGACCTGCCCGGTCGCCGGCGGGAACAAATTATGACTATGCTCAGTTATGAGCGCAGTCACTACTGCACGTGGGCTGCAACCGTCGCGGCAGTGGCGGCCACTCAAGACCGATCGACGTAAGGACTCGTACCCATGGCCTTGTCAACTTCCCTCTGGCAGCCGTTCGCCCTCGGCCGCGTGGAGCTCGCGCACCGGCTCGCACTGGCGCCGATGACCCGCAACCGGGCCAACCCGGACGGCACGCCCGGCGAGCTGGCCGCCGAGTACTACGGGCAGCGGGCCGGGCTCGGCCTGGTCATCACCGAGGGCGTCCAGCCCTCGGAGGACGGGCAGGGCTACTTCAACACCCCCGGCATCTACACCCCCGAGCACGTCGAGGGGTGGCGGAAGGTCGCCGACGCCATCCACGCCGGTGGCGGGTCGCTGTTCATCCAGCTGATGCACGTCGGCCGCATGTCGCACCCGGATAACACCCCGCACCACCGCCAGCCCGTTGCACCGTCCGCCATCTCCGCCGAGCAGGACATGTTCACCGCGACCGGACCGCAGAGGACACCGGTGCCGCGCGAGCTGACCGTCGAGGACATCCAGACCGTGATCGGCGAGTTCCGGCACGCGGCGGCGTCCGCGATCGCCGCGGGCGCGGACGGGGTCGAGATCCACGGCGCGAACGGGTACCTGCTCCACCAGTTCCTCTCCCCGAACGCGAACCACCGCACCGACCAGTACGGCGGATCGGTGGAGAACCGGTCCCGGTTCGTGGTCGAGGTCGCCCGAGCGGTGGCCGACGAGATCGGCGCCGACCGGACCGGCATCCGGATCTCGCCCGCCTTCCCCCTGGGCGGGATCGACGAGGGCGACGTGGAGAGCGTCCGCGCGCAGTACCGGCACCTGGTCGGCGAGCTCGCCCCGCTGGGGCTGGCGTACCTGCACGTGCACCACCTCGGCGACGACGACCTGCTGCGCTCCCTCCGCGACCTGTGGACCACGGCGGTACTCGTGGTCCGGTACGGGCGCGGCCGTGAGCAGATCGCCGACGACATCGACACCGGGCTTGCCGACATCGCGCCTCTGGGCCGCTTCGCCCTGGCCAACCCCGACGTCGTCGAGCGGCTGCGCACCGACGCGCCGCTGAACGAGCTCGACCCGGCCACCCTGTACGGCGGCGGCGCGGCCGGATACACGGACTACCCAGCCCTCACGCACGCCTGACCCCGCATCCAGATCCCTCGGAAAGTAGAAGCCAATGCCTTCACTCAACGGAGCCGTCGTCCTGGTCACAGGAGCCAACGGCGGAATCGGCACCCAGTTCGTGCGGCAGGCCCTCGACCTCGGCGCGGCCAAGGTCTACGCGACCGCCCGAAACCCCCGCACCTGGGACGACGAGCGGATCGTGCCGCTCCTCCTGGATGTCACCGACGCAAGATCCATCCAGGCAGCGGTCGAAGCGGCCTCCGACGTGACCGTCCTGATCAACAACGCCGGTACGTCGGTGTCCAGTGCGGGCATCCTCACCCACACGGACGAGGAGATCCGCCGCAGCGTCGAGACCAACTTCGTCGGCCCGCTGCTCCTGGCGCGTGCGTTCGCGCCGCTCCTCTCGGCGAAGCCGGGCGCGGTGATCATCGACGTCCATTCCGCCCTGAGCTGGTATGCCGTCGCCGGCATCTACAGCGCGACCAAGGCCGCACTCTGGTCCGTGACCAACTCCCTGCGCCTCGAGCTCGCACCCGCAGGGGTGCACGTCGTCGGGGTGCACGTCGGCTGGGTCGACACCCCGATGGCCGCGCACACCACCGACCCCAAGACCGACCCGGCCGACCTGGTGCGTGTCGTGTTCGACGCCACCGAGGCGGGGCAGTACGAGGTCCTTGCCGACGTCACGTCCGTCCAGGTGAAGGCCGGGCTCAGCGCCCCGCTCGAGGCCGTCTACCCCGAGCTGGCGACTGCACAGGCCTAGCGGTCCTGGCGGGGGCACCCGGGGGACCGCGGGCCCGGTACCCCGGGGCGCGGGGCCCCCCAGGCCAAAACCCGGGGCGGGGCCCCACGAGCCGGGCCCGGGGGGGCGGGATAACAAAACCGCGGGGGCCGCACCCACCCCGG
>NZ_JBHWZO010000001.1:0-77931 GCF_042728455.1 Promicromonospora sp. NPDC060204 | reverse complement strand
GAGCGGCCTCAAAGCGAAGAAAGCCGGGCCTCAAAGGGGATCAGGATCGGGCCCCCGGAGAGGGCCGCGGAAAAGGGTCGCGGGACGGCGTCCGGGTCCCGGCGGGGCGAGCCTCAGGCCAGCTCGATGCGGTAGCCCCGCTTGACCACGGTGCGGATCAGGTCGCGGCGGCCCGCCGCCTCGCGCAGCCGCGCGATCGCGACCTCGGCGGCGTGCGTGTCCTGCGAGTCGCCCGGCAGCGCGGCGAGCACGTCCTCGCGCGGCACGACGTCGCCCTCGGCCGCCGCGAGCAGCCGCAGCACGGCGACTCCGGTCGGGGACAGCGGCAGCACCTTGCCGTCGAGCACCGCGACGCGCGCCCGGATCACCAGCGACCCGGCGACCGTGCCCAGCGCCACGGACTCGATGTGCTCGTAGTGCCCCACCAGCGCGCGCACGAGTGCGCCGAGCCGCCCGCGCTCGGGCTGCAGCGGCACGATCCCGCGGTGCTCCAGCGGCTTTGCCGTCACGGGCCCGACGGCGGCGGCGACCGTGCCGCCGTCGACGAACCGCGCGCGGACCCGGTCGACCAGGCCCTCGGCCTCGACGGCCTGGAGCCACGCCTCGGCGCCCGGCGCGGACGTGAAGACCACGGCGTCGATCTCGCCGTCGGCCACGGCGTGCGCGGAGTCGCGGACCGTCGTCGGGTCCGGCGCGGGGCCCCAGCGGTAGACGACGAGGCTCGCGACCTGCGCGCCGGCCTTCTCGAACACGTCGTCCAGCCCGTCGGCGCCCGCGCCGTGGTGCTGGATCGCGATGCGCAGCCCCTGCACACCCTCGCTGAGCAGCACCTCCGCCACCTCTGCGGACGTCTCGGACTCGGCCACCCAGTCGGCCTGCAGGCCGGCGGCCTGGATCGCGCCGCGGGCCTTGGGGCCGCGCGCGACGAGCCGGGTCCCGGTGAGCATGGCGAGGAGGGGCTCGGCGAGCCCGTGCGCGTCGGCGGCCTCGATCCAGGCGCGGAACCCGATCCCGGTCGTCACCACCAGGACGTCGGGCGGCGCGGCGACGATGGCGCGGGTCGCGGCGATCAGCGTCTGGTCGTCGACGTGCGGGATCATGCTGAGCGCGGGCGCGTGCCGGATCGTGGCGCCGCGCCGCTCCAGGGCGGCGGCGAGCTCGGAGGCCCGGCGCTCCGCCGTGACCAGCACCGTGGCGCCGGCCATGACCTGGCCCAGCGCCGGGTGGGCGGCCTGGGCGCGGGCAGGCGCTGCGGCGTCAGACACCGGCACCTGCCAGACGTCGCTCACTCGTACCCTCCAGAAGCCCAGCCGCGGCCACGTGGCCGATGACAACGACCGCGGGCGACCGCACACCGCGAGCCGCCGCCACGTCCGCCGCCTGGTCGAGACGGGCGCGCGTGACACGCTGCTCCGGCGTGGAACCGTTCTCCACCATCGCCACGGGAGTTCCGGGATCGGCGCCTGCGGCCAGGCACTGCGCCACGATCGCGCCGAGGGACCGCACCCCCATCAGTACGACAAGCGTAGCCGTGCCGAACCGCACGCAGGAGAGCGCGGCCTGGTCGAGCGGCCCGGACGTGTCCGCGGCGGGCCCCGCGGCGCAGTGGCCCGAGACCACGTGGAAGCCCGTGGTGACCCCGCGGTGGGTGAGCGGGATGCCGGCCAGCCCCGGCACGGCGACGGCGGACGTGATGCCGGGGACCACCTCGACCGGCACGCCCGCCGCGACGCACGCGAGCACCTCCTCGCCGCCCCGGCCGAGCACGAACGGGTCGCCGCCCTTGAGCCGCACCACGTGGGCGCCGGCCAGCGCGTGCTCCACGATCAGCTCGTTGATGCGCTCCTGCGGCACGGGGTGCCGGCCGGGCTCCTTGCCGACGTCGACCACGCGGACGTGCGGTGGGAGCTCGGCGAGGATCTCGACGGGGCCGAGCCGGTCGGCCACCACGACGTCGGCCGCCTGCAGCGCCCGCCAGGCCCGCACGGTCAGCAGGTCGACGGCACCGGGCCCGCCCCCGACGAGCGTGACCCGCCCCGTCGTCACGGGAGACCCACGTAGATCACGTCCTCGCGGACCTCGACCGGGTAGGTCACGAGGTCTGCCGGGAGGTCGTCCTTCGGAGACTTGTCCGCCATCGCCAGGCACGTGCCCGTGGCCAGGGAGAACACCTGCTTGTAGACGGGCGCGGCGACCGTGGGCTCACCGGCCCGCGTGCCGACGATCCCGCGCGACATCACGTGCGCCGCCGAGAACGGGTCCAGGTTCTGCACGGCGTACACCCGCCCGGCGTGGCCGCCGTAGGCGGCGTCGTCGGGCAGGCGGAAGAGCGCGACCTGGACGTCCCCGAAGAGCGCCGCCGCGCCGCGCTCGGGGAACAGGTCGGCGAGCAGGCAGGCGCGCTCCCAGCGGCCCGGGGGCGGGGGCTCCCCGGCGACCTGGGGGTCCGCGACGTCGTTGACGGTCATGCTCGTACCTCCAGCTTGGGGCCTGCGATGACGACGCCGGACGCGCGCTCCGCCGACGTCGCCGGACGGCGCTGACCGCGCTCGGTCACGTAGGCCAGCGACGGGTCGGCGTCCTTGGGGGCGTTGACGAAGGAGGAGAACCGGCGCAGCTTCTCCGGGTCCTCCAGCACGGCCTTCCACTCGTCCTCGTAGTTCTCGACGTGCCGGGCCATCGCGGCGTCCAGGTCGGCGCAGATGCCGAGCGAGTCGTCCATGATCACCTCGCGCACGCCCTCCAGGCCGCCGTCGACCTCCTCGATCCACGGCGCCGTGCGCTGCAGCCGGTCGGCCGTGCGCACGTAGTACATGAGGAAGCGGTCGATGGTGCGCAGCAGCTCCTCGGAGGTCAGGTCCTCCGCGAGCAGCTTCGCGTGCCGCGGCGTCTGACCGCCGTTGCCGCCCACGTAGATGTTCCAGCCCTTGTCCGTGGCGATGACGCCCACGTCCTTGCCGCGTGCCTCCGCGCACTCGCGGGCGCAGCCCGAGACGCCCATCTTGAGCTTGTGGGGCGAGCGCAGGCCGCGGTAGCGCAGCTCCAGCTCGACGGCCATGCCCACGGAGTCCTGCACGCCGTACCTGCACCAGGTGGAGCCGACGCACGACTTCACGGTGCGCAGCGACTTGCCGTACGCGTGCCCGGACTCGAAGCCGGCGTCGACCAGGCGGCGCCAGATGTCCGGGAGCTGCTCCACGCGGGCGCCGAACATGTCGATGCGCTGGCCGCCCGTGATCTTCGTGTAGAGCCCGAAGTCGCGCGCGACCTCTCCGACCACGATGAGACCCTCCGGCGTGACCTCGCCGCCGGGCATCCGGGGCACCACCGAGTAGGTGCCGTCCTTCTGCAGGTTGGCGAGCATGTGGTCGTTCGTGTCCTGGAGCGTGGACTGCTCGCCGGCCAGGATGTGCCCGTTGCCCAGGCTCGCCAGGATCGACGCGACGACGGGCTTGCAGATGTCGCAGCCGCGGCCCTTCGCGGTGGTGCCCGCGGTGGTGCCCGCGTCGCCGTCCGCCGTCGTGCCGCTCCCGAACCGGGCCACGATGTCGCTGAACGAGTGCAGGTCGGCCACCCGGACGGCGTCGAAGAGCTGGGCGCGGGACATCTCGAAGTGCTCGCACAGGGCCGTGCTGACCTCGATGCCCGCGCGCTCCAGCTCGGTGTCCACGAGCTTCTTGACCAGCGGCAGGCAGGCGCCGCAGGTGGTGCCGGCCCGGGTGCAGGCCTTCACGCCCGGCACGTCGGTGCACTGGTGCTCGGTGACGGCGCCGCGGATGGTGCCCGCCGAGACGCTGTTGCAGGAGCACACGTTGGCGTCGTCCGGGAGCTCCAGGCCCGGGGCGGCCCCGCCGCCTTCCGGGAGCAGGAACGCGCTCGGGTCGTCGCCGGGCAGCTCCGCCCCGAGCATGGGGCGCAGGCTCGCGTACGGTGCGGCGTCGCCCACGAAGACGCCGCCCAGGAGGGTGCGGGCGTCGTCCGAGAGGACAAGCTTCTTGTAGACGCCGGCCACGGGGTCGGCCCAGACCACCTCGACGGCGTCCTCGGTGCGGGCGTGCGCGTCGCCGAACGAGGCGACGTCGACGCCGGACAGCTTGAGCTTGGTCGCGGTGTCGGCCCCGGGGAACTCGGCCAGGCCGCCGAGCAGCCGGTCCACGACCACCTCGGCCATCGTGTTGCCGGGCGCCACGAGGCCCAGGCAACGGCCCTCGATGCAGGCGACCTCGCCGACGGCCCAGACGTGCGGGTCCTCGGTGCGGCAGGTCAGGTCGACGACGACGCCGCCGCGCTCGCCGACCGGCAGCCCGGCCGCCCGGCCGAGCTCGTCCCGGGGGCGCACGCCCGTGGCGACCACGACGACGTCGACGTCGAGCCGCCCGCCGTCCGCGAAGTCGAGCCGGCCCACGTGGCCGGTGCGGCGGTGCGGCTTCATCTGGCTGGTCGCGGTCTCGGCGCGGACGCCGATGCCCTTGCCGTTGATCAGGCGCTTCAGCGCGTGGCCCCCGCCGAGGTCGACCTGCACCCCCATGAGGTGGGTGCCGAACTCGATCACGGTGGCCTGCGCGTCCAGCGCGGTCAGGGCCCCGGCGGCCTCCAGGCCGAGCAGGCCGCCGCCGATGACGGCGCCGCGGACCGGCTTGCCCTCGGGGTAGCCGCGGCGCTTCTCCTCGACCCAGCCGCGCAGGGCCGCGACGTCGTCGATGGTGCGGTAGACGAAGACGCCGGGGAGGTCGTTCCCGGGGATCGGCGGCATCGCGGCGCTGGAGCCCGTGGCGAGCACCAGCTCGTCGTAGGGGTGCACGTGGCCCAGGCGGTCCGTGACCGTCTTCGCCGCGCGGTCGATCGACTCGATCTTGCGGTCGGTGTGCAGGGTGACGAGCGGGTCCGCCCACAGGGCCGGGTCGCCCAGGGCGATGCCCTCGGGGCCCTCGTCGAACCAGCGGGTCAGGCCCACGCGGTCGTAGGGCGCGCGGGGCTCTTCCGCGAAGACGGTGACGTGGTAGCGACCGGCGTCGTCCCGGGCGCGCAGCGCCTCGACGAGCCGCTGCGCGACCATGCCACCGCCGATCACCACAAGGTGCTGAGGAGTGCCGGAATTGACCATGTCTTGACCGTAGGTCGCGGGTTTTTCGCGCTGGTGCGCCCGCGGTTACCCGAGCCGAACATCTTCCTCACAGGGCCCCGCACGCTCTGGTGAGCGCGGGCCCGGGGTGGGCCGGTGAGCGCGGGCCGGGTGGCGGAATGCGGGCCCGGAGCGCCACCAGACCCGCGTTCATCGCCGCTACCGTGGCGCCGTGGATATACGGACCGTGCGGGACCCGATCGTGCGGGCCGGTCGGCGTTGGTTGCGCCGCGTCAACCACCGGCACCCGTGGAGCCACAACGACCACTTCCACAGCTGGGTCCTGCGACGGCTGCCGGTGCAGCGGCTCCGCGTGCTCGACGTCGGGTGCGGCCGAGGGCTCCTGCTGAGCCGGCTGCGTGGGCGGTTCGACGAGGTGCTGGGCGTGGACGCGGACGCCGACATGGCCTCGATCGCGGCCGAGCGATTCGCCGGCGATCCCGCGGTGACCGTGCGCCGGGCCCGGTTCGAGGAGTTCGACGGCACGTTCGACGCCGTCACGATGATCGCGGTGCTGCACCACCTGCCGCTGGAGGCCGCGCTGCGGCACGCCGCCGAGCTGCTCGCCCCCGGCGGACGGCTGCTCGTGGTGGGTCTGGCGCGGGCCGACTCGCTGGCCGACCTCGCCTGGGACCTCCCGTCGTCGCTGCTCAACCCGCTGGTGGGGTTGATCAAGCATCCACAGCCGGTTCGGGTCCCTGTGGATGACGTCGGTGGCGGCGCGGGCGACGGCTGTCCCGGTACGGACGGCGGGCGTCCCGGCGCGAACGGCGGACGTCCCAGCGCAGGCGACGGGCGTCCCGGCGCAGGCGACGGGCGTCCCGGCGCAGGCGACGGGCCTCCCGGCGCAGGCGACGGCGGAGCGAACAGCGGGCCGGAGATGCCGGTGTGCGATCCCGCCGAGACGTTCGCGGAGATCTCCCGGACCGCCCGCGCGGTGCTGCCCGGGGCACGGGTCCGCCGTCGGCTGTTCTTCCGGTACACGCTGGAGTGGACCCGGCCGCGTTGAGGTGCCGCGGTACAAGGGGCTGGGGTGCCGCGGTACAAGAGGCTGGCATGTCGCGGCACGAGGGATGACGTGTCACGGCGCGAAGTGAGCGACACGCGGGCGGACATCAGACGCCCCTGGACGGAGAACCAGACTGCTGTGTCCGGTTCGTGCGGCTTCACCGCGGAGTGAGGTGAGGCCAACCAAAGGGTGTCGGGTGGGCTGAATATCGTTCGACCTCGTCCCGCCCGATTCACCTCAGCCGGACAGTCCGCCTGAGCAAGATTCCGCGGGTCCCAGTCGAACGAGATGCGGCCCACCCGACACCCTCCGCAACAGCGCTGTCCGCCCCAGAACGCTTCCCGCAACGGTCGCCGCCAGCCGCCGGCCGCCAGCCGCTGGGCGCCAGCCGCTGGGCGCGGGGCGCCGGGCGCCGGGCTGAAGGTGCGCTTCTACCCAGTCATTGGGCCCGAAAACCTCGTGATTCCGGGCCGGATGACTGGGTAGAAGCGCACTTCGCGCATCCACCGCGCCTCCCGCACCTTCCACATCCGCCCTGCCTCCCGCATCCGGCGCGCCTCCCGCACCCGCCGGGCCTCCCGCACCCAGCCGCGCGCGCCTCACGCATCCACCGCGCCTTCCACATCCGCCCTGCCTCCCGCACCCGCCGCACCTCCAGCACCTGCCGCGCCTCACGCCGGTTCCGGGATCGCCTCCTCCGATGCGCGGAGCCAGTCGACCAGGCCGCAGACGGCGTCCTTGCACGAGCCGCAGCCCGTCGTCGCGCGGGTCTCGCGCACCACCTCCTCGACCGAGTGCGCACCCGGCGGGCACGCGCCCGCGATGTCGCCCTTGGTCACGCCGTTGCAGCGGCACACCACGGCGTCCTCGGGCATGTGCTCGGGGGACGACGCCGGGGCGGCCGCCGCCATCACCGGGGTGAGCAGCAGGAACGCGGGGTCGAGCGGTGCCGGGGTGCGGCGGGTGTAGGCGGCGATGAGGTCGGCGGCGACGCGTGGGTCGCCCACGCACGTGGCGCCCACGAGGATGCCGTCGGAGACCACCACCTCGATGAACCGGCCCGCCCTCGGGTCGGCGAGGCGGATCGCCCGCTGCGTCAGCTCGTCCGGGCGCGACGGGCCGCAGACCCCCATCGTGGTGACGCTGAGCGGGCCGGCCTTGACCTTCACGACGTCGGTCCCTCGGGTGTCGATCCCCCGGTCCGTCTGGGCGCGGCTCGTCGTCGCGCCGCTGGTCAGCAGGGCTCCGAGCCGGACCGCCATGCTGGGCTGGGCGCCGTCGTGGGGCAGCCGCAGGTGCGCCGTCGGCCGGGTCCCGGCGGGATCGCCGGGCGCCCCGACACCCGCGACACCCGCCGACACGCCGACCCGCACGGCGGCCGGCGTCGCGACAGCCGGCACCGGCGTGACCGGCTCCACCAGCGAGACCAGCTGCTCTGCCAGGCGGCGCGCCTGGTCCCAGCCCTCCGCTACGAGCCCCCGCGAACCGCTCGGGGGCTGCGCGCAGTCGCCGATCGCGTGCACGCGCGGGTCGTCCGGGCTGGCGAGGTCGTACCCGACGACGACGCCGTGGTCCGTCGTCAGCCCCGCCGCCGCGGCGAGGCCCGTCTCGGGGATGGTGCCGACGGAAAACACGATCAGGCGCGCCGCGACCACCTCGTCGCGCACGGCACGACCCGCCGAGCCGCCCACCGACACCCCGCCGGCGCCCGCCGCCGAGCCCGCCGAGCCCGCCGCCGCGCCCGCCGTCCCGCCAGCGCTGTCCCGGACCCGGATGCCGACGGCGCGTCCGCCCGCCACGAGCACCTCGCTGGAGATGCTGTTCTGCCTCACGGTCACGCCCTGGCCCTCCAGCCCGGCCCGGACGACGTCGGCAGCCTCGGGGACGAGCTGCCGCTCCATGAGGCCCTCGGAGTGGTGGACGAGCGTCACGTTGAGGCCGCGGCCGGCGAGCCCGACGGCGGCCTCCAGGCCCAGCACGCCCCCACCGACCACCACGGCGCGCGGCGAGTTGACGGTGGCGGCCACGATCTCGCGGGCGTCGTCGAGGTTGCGCAGCGCGTGCACCCCGGCGGGCAGGCCGCCGTCGGGCGTCCGCAGGCCCGGGATCGGCGGGACGCGGGCCGCCGCGCCGGTCGCCAGCACCACGTGGTCGTAGGGGTGCACGGTGCCGTCGTCGGCGTGCACCACGCGCGACTCCCGGTCGATCGACGTCGCGGTGACGCCCCGGCGCACGCTGATGCGGGCGCCGTCGGGCAGGGGCATCGTGATGGCCGCGACGTCGGTGCGGCCGGCCACCACGTCGCTCAGCAGCACGCGGTTGTACGGCTCGTACGGCTCGCTGCCGAGCACCGTGATGTCGAAGGCCTCGGGCTCGCGACGCAGCAGCTCGTCGACGAGCCGCGAGCCGACCATCCCGAAACCCACCACGACGACCTTCACAGGGACACGCAGGTTCATGTCGAGAGCTCCTTCTGTAGGGTGCCCGGCCGGTCGAGCGCGTCGGCCGCCGGAGCGTCCACCGCGGCGTCCACCACCGCGACGTCCACCGCGCAGACCTTGAACTCCGGCATCCCGGAGATCGGGTCGGTGGCGTCCGTCGTCACCTGGTTGACCGACCCGGTGCCGCTCCAGTGGAACGGCATGAAGACGGTGTCGGGACGTACGGCATCGGTCCAGCGCGCGGTCGCCTCGACCCGGCCACGGGCGCTGGTGAGGCGCACGCGGGCGCCGTCGGGCACGCCGACGCGGAAGCCCAGCATCGGGTGCAGCTCCACGTACGGCTCGGCCACGAGGCGCTCCAGCTCGGCGACGCGGTGCGTCTGCGCGCCCGACTGGTAGTGCTGCAGCACGCGGCCCGTGACCAGGTAGACCGGGGCGTCGGGGCGCACCTCGTCGCTCGGGCCCACGTGGTCGACGGCGACCATGCGCGCCCGGCCGTCGGGCGTCCCGAACCGGTCGAGGAACAGCCGCGGCGTCCCGGGGTGCGGCGACGTGTCGGACGCCGAGGTCACGGGAGGGACCTGTGGGTCTGACACGTGCCCCACAGGCGCCGGGACCGGCCAGAACAGGCCCGGGCCGCCGGCCGCCTCGTCGGCGTCGAGCCGGGCGTGGGACAGCCCGGAGTAGTCGGCGGGGCCGCCCGCGGACGCGCGGGCGAGCTCGTCGAAGACCACGGCGGGGTCGGTCGGGAACGAGAGGGTCTCGGGTGCGTCGAGCCGGCGCGCCAGCTCCGCGAGGATCCACAGCTCGGAGCGCGCCTCGCCCGGCGCCCGCACCGCGGCCCGACGGCGGATGACGCGCCCCTCGAGCGACGTCATGGTGCCTTCCTCCTCGGCCCACTGGGTCACGGGGAGCACCACGTCGGCGAGCAGCGCCGTCTCGCTCGGGACGAAGTCGCAGACCACGAGGAGGTCGAGGCTGCGCAGCCGGTCGATCACGCTGCCCGCGTTCGGGGCGCTGACCACCAGGTTGGACCCGTGCACCAGCAGCGCCCGGGGGCGGTCGGGAGCCGGCACGCCGTCGGGGGCGACGGCGCCCAGAGACTTCAACAACCGCACCGCCGGCAGGCCGGGGCCCGGGAGCGACGCCGGGTCCACGCCCCAGACGGCGGCGACGTGCTCGCGCGCGGCCGGGTCGTCGATCTTGCGGTAGCCCGGGAGCTGGTCGGCCTTCTGGCCGTGCTCCCGGCCGCCCTGCCCGTTGCCCTGCCCCGTGATCGCGCCGTAGCCCGAGCCGACGCGCCCCGGCAGGCCAAGCGCCAGCGCCAGGTTGATCGCGGCGGTGACCGTGGCGGTGCCCTGCGTGGACTGCTCGACGCCGCGCCCGGTCAGCACGTACGCGCCCGTGCCGCCGTGCACCGGGGCGGCGGCGGCCAGCAGGCGGGCCACGCGGCGCAGCTCGTCGGCGGGCACGCCCGAGACCGTCTCGACCCGCTCGGGCCACCAGCCGGCGACCGAGCGCGCGACGTCGTCGAACCCCGTGGTGCGCTCCGCCAGGTACTCCCGGTCGGCGAGCCCCTCGGCGAGCACCACGTGCAGCAGCCCGAGCAGCACCGCGAGGTCCGTGCCGGGCACCGGGGCGAGGTGCACGCCCTGGGCGTTCCCGGCACCCTGCGCCCCGGTGCCCGCGTTCCCCTGTCCGACGGCGCCTGGTTGCCCGACGGCGCCTGGTTGCCCGACGGCGCCTGGTTGCCCGGCAGAGCCTGGTTGCCCGACGGCGCCTGCCGCCGTCTGCCCGGCCGACCCCGCACCCGCACGCCCGCCCGACGCCGGGTCCTCCGTGAGCCGGGCCGTCGCGGACCGGCGCGGGTCCACGACGACGAGCCCGCCCGCCGCCCGCGCCCCGGCGAGGTGCTGGACGGCGGGCGGCATGGTCTCGGCGAGGTTCGAGCCGAGGAGCAGCACGGCCTGGGCGCCGCCGAGGTCGGACAGCGGGAAGGGCAGGCCGCGGTCGACGCCGAACGACCGGTTCATGCCGGCCGCCGCGGACGCCATGCAGAAGCGCCCGTTGTAGTCGATGTTCGGCGTCCGCAGCACGGTGCGCGCGAACTTGCCGAGCATGTACGCCTTCTCGTTGGTCAGCCCGCCGCCGGCGAACACGGCGACGGTCTGCGGGCCGTGCTCCGCGGCCAGCGTGGCCAGCCGGCCGGCCACCACGTCGAGTGCCACGTCCCAGGAGACGGGGACCAACGGACTGACTCGCCGGCTGTCGTCGGCCGAGTCAGCCGACTGGTCGGACCACCCGGCTGACTCGGCAGATCCTTCGGCCGAGTCAGTTGGCTGGTCCCCAGCAGTCAGCAGGGATCGGCGGACCAGCGGGGTGGTGATCCGGTCCGCCGCGCCGAGCACCGCCGCCGACGTCCACCCCTTCTGGCACAGCCCGCCCCGGTTGGTCGGGAAGTCGCGCGGCTGCACCTCGGGCATGCCGAGCACCGCCACGGCACCAGACGCACCCGGCACATCCGCGCCCGGCGCCGCCGCGCGCGGCGTCAGCGACATCCCGCACTGCAACGCACAGTAGGGACAGTGCGAGTCGACCGCGGTTCCGGGGGAGGCGAGCATGGTCAGACCCGTGCCGCGGCCATGGCGCCGCGCCCGTAGACCAGCCAGCAGACCGTGGCCATCACGACGTACACGCCGATGAACAGCCACAGCGCGGGCACGATCGACCCGGCCACCGTGGTGGACAGGGCGAACCCGCGCGGGATGAGGAACCCGCCGAACGCCCCGATCGCCCCGGCGATGCCGATGCAGCCGGCCGCGGCCTTCGCCGTCCCGCCGCTGGCCCGGAACACCGCGGGGATCATCCGGTAGACGGAGCCGTTGCCCACTCCGGTGGCGACGAACAGGCCGAGGAACGAGCCGAAGAATAGGGGGAAGCTCCCCGACCCGAGGGCCAGGATCGCGCCCACGGCCCCGAGCGCCATCACCGCGAGGGCGCCGATGGTCACGACCGCGCCGCCGACGCGGTCTGCGAGGATGCCGCCGAGCGGACGGGCGACCGACCCCACGAGCGCCCCCAGGAACGCCAGCGGGATGGCGACCTCCGGGAACTGCGCGGCCAGGAGCGTCGGGAAGGCGCCCGCGTAGCCGATGAACGACCCGAACGTGCCGATGTAGATGAAGCTGATGACCCACGTGTGCTTGTGGTGCACCGCCACGGCGAACGAGCGCGGGTCCGCCTTGGCCGTGGCGAGGTTGTCCATCCAGCGCCAGGCGAGGAACGCGGCCAGCAGGATGAACGGGATGAAGATCAGCCCGGCCCGGTCGAGCGCCACGCCCGCCCCGGCGACGATGACGAGCGGGACCGCGAGCTGCACGGCCGCCGTGCCGATGTTGCCGCCGGCGGCGTTCCAGCCGAGCGCGGCGCCCTTCTCCTTCTCGGGGAAGAAGAACGAGATGTTCGCCATCGACGACGCGAAGTTGCCGCCGCCCAGGCCCGCGAGCGCCGCGGCGCCGAGCAGCACGGGGAACGGTGTGGTCGGGTCGCCGACCGTGAGGATGAGCGCGGTCGTGGGCAGCAGCAGGAGCAGCGCGGAGACGATGGTCCAGTTGCGGCCGCCGAACACGGGGACGGCGAAGGTGTAGGGGATGCGGAGGGTGGCGCCGACGAGGCTGGGGACCGAGATGAGCCAGAACATCTGGTCGACGGTGAGGTCGAAGCCCGCGGCGGGGAGCTGGGGCACGACGATCGACCAGACGGCCCAGATCCCGAACCCGAGGAACTCGGCGAAGATCGACAGGACGAGGTTGCGCCGGGCGGTGCGGCGTCCGCCGTCCTCCCAGAGCGTCTTGTCCTCGGGGTCCCAGTGCTCGATCCAGCGTCCGGTGCGGCGCTGGACGGCGGACTCGCTCGGCGTGGGTGCCTGGTCGCGTGTGGTCGGAGTGGACACGTCGTCCTCCCTGCATGGGCGTATGCCCGACGACGCCGGGCGCGCCCGGACCGACAGGTGCCGGTTCCGGGGCCGGCCCGACGTCGGACCGACGGCTATGAAACTAGGGAGGCGGTGTTTCATCGCCCGTCCAAGAGCAGTTAATCGACCGTAAGGAAGAACGCACAGGCGGCCGGCCCGGGGTGTGAGGGGTTGCCCGCGGCATCCGGACCCCGGCCCGGTCGCGCATTCACCAGCCCCAGGTGAAACTGAAAAATATGGCCATCGAGGACACGCTCGTCAGGCTGGGTCGACACCTCCGCCGCGGCGAGGTGTCCGAGGACCTGCGCAGGCTCTACCTGGAGGGCGGCCGGGGCGGCGACTCGTTCTACCGGGACCGGTGGTCGCACGACAAGGTGGTCCGCTCGACGCACGGCGTGAACTGCACGGGGTCGTGCTCGTGGAAGGTGTACGTCAAGGACGGCATCATCACGTGGGAGACCCAGCAGACCGACTACCCGTCGGTGGGCCCGGACTCCCCCGAGTACGAGCCGCGCGGCTGCCCGCGCGGCGCCGCGTTCTCCTGGTACACCTACTCGCCCACGCGCGTGCGTTACCCGTACGTGCGCGGCGTGCTGCTGGAGGCCTACCGCGCGGCGCGGGCCCGCACCGAGGACCCGGTCCGGGCCTGGGCCGAGGTCACGGGTGACCCAGCGACGGCCGCGGCCTACAAGCGGGCACGGGGCAAGGGCGGGCTGGTCCGGGCCACGTGGGAGGAGGCCGCGGAGATCGTCGCGGCGGCCCACGTGCACACCATCAAGACGCACGGGCCGGACCGCATCGCCGGGTTCTCGCCGATCCCCGCGATGTCGATGGTCTCCCACGGGGTGGGCGCCCGGTTCGTGCAGATGCTCGGCGGCACGATGCTCAGCTTCTACGACTGGTACGCGGACCTGCCCGTGGCCTCCCCGCAGGTGTTCGGCGACCAGACCGACGTGCCGGAGTCGGCGGACTGGTGGAACGCCGCCTACCTGATCATGTGGGGCTCGAACATCCCCGTGACGCGCACGCCGGACGCGCACTTCATGACCGAGGCCCGGTACCGGGGCCAGAAGGTCGTGGCCGTGTCCCCCGACTACGCGGACAACACGAAGTTCGCCGACGCGTGGCTCGCCCCGCACCCGGGCACGGACGGCGCGCTCGCCCTGGCGATGGGTCACGTGATCCTGCGCGAGTACCTCGTCGACCGGCGCACGGAGCGCTTCGCGGCGTACCTCAAGCAGTACAGCGACTCGCCGTTCCTGGTGCGGCTGGACCCCGTGCCGTCGTCCGGCGCGGGGCAGCACGCGGTCGACGACGCCGAGGAGGCGTACGTCCCGGGCAAGTTCCTGACGGCGGCCGACCTGTCGGACGACGTCCTGCCCGGCGTCTCGACCGAGGCGAACTCGCACTTCAAGCCCGTGCTGCTCGACGCCGACGGGCGGCCCGTCGTGCCGAACGGCACCCTGGGCCACCGGTACGGCGAAGCCGACGAGGGGCGTTGGAACCTGGACCTGGGCGACGTCGACCCGGCCCTCAGCATCGCGGACCTCCCGGCGGGCGGTGTCCCGGGCGGCGCCCCCGCCAACCCGGCGCCGGGCTCCGGGACCGACGGCCCGGCCGAGCCGGTCGCCGTCGCGCTCCCCCGGTTCGACGTCGTGCCCGGGCCGGACGACGACGCCCACACCGGCGGCAAGGGCGTCGTCGTGCGCGGCGTGCCGGCGCGCCGCGTCGGCGGACACCTGGTGACCACGGTGTTCGACCTGATGCTCGCCCAGTACGGCGTGGGCCGGCCGGGGCTCCCGGGCGACTGGCCCGCGGGCTACGACGACCCCGCCCCCGGCACCCCGGCGTGGCAGGAGGAGATCACGGGCGTCCCGGCGGCCGCGGCGGCGCGGATCGGGCGAGAGTTCGCGCAGAACGCCGTCGACTCGGACGGCCGGTCGATGATCATCATGGGCGCGGGTACCAACCACTGGTTCCACTCGGACACGATCTACCGGGCCTTCCTCGCGCTGACCACGATGACCGGCTGCCAGGGCGTGAACGGCGGCGGCTGGGCGCACTACGTGGGTCAGGAGAAGTGCCGTCCCGTGACGGGCTGGGCCCAGTACGCGGGCGGGCTGGACTGGGTGCGTCCGCCGCGGCAGATGATCGGCACGGCCTTCTGGTACCTCGCGACCGACCAGTGGCGGTACGACGGCCTGCCCGCCGACACCCTGGCCTCGCCGCTCGCCCCGGGCACGTTCGCGGGGCGGACGACGGCGGACACGCTCGTGGACTCCGCGCAGCGCGGCTGGATGCCGAGCTACCCCACGTTCGACCGCAACCCGCTGGACCTGGCCGACGAGGCCCGCGTCGCGGGCCGGCCCGTGGCGGAGCACGTGGTGGACGAGCTGAAGGCGGGGCGGCTGCGGTTCGCCGTCGAGGACCCGGACGACCCGGCCAACTTCCCGCGCGTGCTGACCGTGTGGCGGGCCAACATCCTGGGGTCGAGCGGCAAGGGCAACGAGTACTTCCTCAAGCACCTGCTGGGCACCGACTCGGCGGTGTTCGCGGAGGAGTCCGCGCCGGACCGGCGCCCGGCCACCATGACCTGGCGGGACGAGGCCCCGCGCGGCAAGCTCGACCTGCTGGTCACGCTGGACTTCCGGATGACGAGCACCACGCTGTTCTCCGACGTCGTGCTGCCCGCCGCGACCTGGTACGAGAAGCACGACCTGTCCTCCACGGACATGCACCCGTTCGTGCACGCCTTCAGCCCGGCCATCGACCCGCCGTGGCAGACCAAGACCGACTTCGCCGCGTTCCACGCGATCGCGCGCAAGGTCTCGGCGATGGCGGTGCACCACCTGGGCGTGCGGCAGGACGTCGTCGCCTCGCCCCTGGCGCACGACACCCCCGACGAGATGGCGGTGGCGCACGGCGCGGTGACCGACACCGACGTGCCGTTCCGCGAGCGCCACCTGGTGCCGGGCGTGAACATGCCCAAGATCGTCGAGGTCGAGCGGGACTACCCGGCCTTCGCGGCCCGGATGGCGGCGCTGGGTCCGCTGACGGACGGCGTCGGCATGGTCACCAAGGGCGTGTCGTTCTCGCCGGACGCCGAGGTGCGGCGGCTCGGCGAGGTCAACGGGCTGGTCCCCGACGGGCCCGTGGCCGGACGTCCGCGGCTGGACCGCGACACCCACGCCTGCGAGGCCATCCTGGCGCTGAGCGGCACCACGAACGGCCGTCTGGCGGTCCAGGGGTTCGAGCGCGTGGAGCGCCGCACCGGCCGCCCGCTGGCCGACCTCGCCCGCGAGGACGAGGGCCGGCGGATCACCTTCGCCGACGTGCAGGCCCGGCCCACTCCCGTGATCACGTCGCCAGAGTGGTCGGGCAGCGAGCACGGCGGACGCCGGTACAGCGCGTTCGTGGTGAACGTCGAGCGGCTCAAGCCCTGGCACACCCTGACCGGCCGGCAGCACTTCTACCTGGACCACGACTGGCTCGTGGAGCTGGGCGAGCAGCTCCCGGTGTTCCGGCCGCCGCTGGACATGCACCGGCTGTTCCCGGACTCCCCGGCGCTCTCGGGGCCCCGGCACGGCGCGGCGCGGGACGGCGACCCGGCGCAGGACGGCGCGGGCGAGGCCGAGGTCGTCGTCCGCTACCTCACGCCGCACTCGAAGTGGTCCATCCACTCCGAGTACCAGGACAACCTGTTCATGCTGTCGCTCTCGCGCGGCGGGCCGAACATCTGGATGTCGCCGGGCGACGCCGAGCGCATCGGCGTCGCGGACAACGAGTGGGTCGAGGCCGTGAACCGCAACGGCGTGGTGGTCGCGCGGGCCGTGGTGAGCCACCGCATGCCGGAGGGCACCGTCTACATGCACCACGCCACCGACCGCACCGTCGACGTGCCGATCGCGGAGGCGTCGGGCCTGCGCGGCGGCATCCACAACTCGCTGACGCGGATCCTGCTCAAGCCCTCGCATCTGGCCGGCGGGTACGCCCAGTTCTCCTACGCCTTCAACTACCTGGGGCCCACGGGCAACCAGCGTGACGAGGTGACCGTGGTCCGCCGTCGCAGCCAGGAGGTCCGCTACCAATGAAGGTCATGGCCCAGATGTCGATGGTGATGAACCTCGACAAGTGCATCGGGTGCCACACGTGCTCGGTGACGTGCAAGCAGGCCTGGACCAACCGGTCCGGCATGGAGTACGTCTGGTTCAACAACGTGGAGACCCGGCCCGGGCTGGGCTACCCGCGTACGTACCAGGACCAGGACGAGTGGCACGGCGGCTGGGTCCGGACCAAGCGAGGGCGCCTCAAGCTCCGGGCGGGCGGGCGGCTGAAGAAGCTCGCGACCATCTTCGCCAGCCCCAAGATGCCGTCCATCCAGGACTACTACGAGCCCTGGACCTACGAGTACGACATGCTGCTGTCCGCCCCGCAGGGCGCGCACACCCCCGTGGCGCGGCCGAAGTCCCTGCTCACGGGCAAGGACGTGAAGATCGAGTGGTCGGCCAACTGGGACGACGACCTCGCCGGCTCCACCGCGACGATGCAGGACGACCCGGTGCTCAAGCACATGAGCGAGCACGTCGCCGAGGAGCTCGAGCAGACGTTCATGTTCTACCTGCCGCGCATCTGCGAGCACTGCCTCAACCCCGCGTGCGTCGCGTCCTGCCCGTCGGGCGCCATGTACAAGCGCGCCGAGGACGGCATCGTGCTCGTGGACCAGGAGGCCTGCCGCGGCTGGCGGCAGTGCGTCACCGGCTGCCCGTACAAGAAGGTCTACTTCAACCACAAGACGGGCAAGGCCGAGAAGTGCACGCTCTGCTACCCGCGCATCGAGGTGGGCCTGCCCACCGTCTGCTCGGAGACGTGCGTGGGCCGCCTGCGCTACCTGGGCCTCGTGCTGTACGACGCCGACCGGGTCACCGAGGCGGCGTCCGTCGAGGACGAGCACGAGCTCCTGGCCGCCCAACGGTCCGTGTTCCTCGACCCGGACGACCCCGAGGTGGTCGCCGCCGCCCGCCGCGAGGGCATCCCCGAGGACTGGATCGAGGCCGCGCAGGCGTCCCCGATCTGGAAGCTCATCAACGACTACGAGGTGGCGCTCCCGCTGCACCCCGAGTACCGGACGCTGCCGATGGTCTGGTACATCCCGCCGCTGTCGCCGGTGGTCGACGTCGTCGCGAGCTCCGGGAACGACGGCGAGGACCCCCGCACCCTCTTCGCGGCCATCTCGAAGCTGCGCATCCCGCTGGAGTACCTCGCGGGCCTGTTCACCGCGGGCGACACCCGGCCCGTCGAACGGGTCCTGCGCCGGCTCGCCGCCATGCGCTCGTACATGCGCGACGTGAACCTGGGCAACACCCCGTCCGAGGAGACGGCGACCGCCGTCGGCATGACCGGCGCGCAGGTCGAGGAGATGTACCGGCTGCTGGCCATCGCGAAATACCAGGACCGGTACGTGATCCCGACGGCGCACGCCGAGCAGGCCCGCGACCTGGAGGAGATCGCCTGCTCGCTGGACTACGAGGGCGGCCCGGGCATGGGCGGCGCCGGACCCCTCGGGGAGTCGTCGGGCCCGCCCGTCCCCGTCGCCGTGGAGAACTTCCACGCGCTCTCCTCCCGGCAGACCGCCGACTCGCCGAACGGCCCGTCCACCCCCGGCCGGGTCAACCTCCTGAACTGGGACGGCAACGGCCGGCCGGACGGCCTCTTCCCGCCCGGCGACGAAGGGAGGCCGTCGTGAGCCTCTCGTTCCTGCCCCGCCCCATGCTCCGCCGCGGGGCCCGCTCCGCCACGGCGGGCGAGCCCCTCGCCCCGGTCCCCCTGTCCGACGGCGACCGCCGCCTCGCCCACATGGCTGCCTCCCTCCTGCTCGCCTACCCCGACGAGCACGCGGTGCGGGCGGCGCACGAGGTGCGCGCCGCCGTCGGGCACCTGCCGCCGCCCGTGGCCGAACGGCTGACCGGCCTGGCCACCGCCGTGGCCGACGGCGACCTCGGCGCGCTCCAGACCGCCTACGTCGCCACCTTCGACCTCAAGCGCCGCTGCACGCTCTACCTCTCCTACTACGCCGCCGGCGACACGCGGCGGCGCGGCGCCGCCCTGCTCCGGTTCGCCGAGGCGTACCGCGCCGTCGGCTGGGAGGTCACGCGGGGCGAGCTGCCCGACCACCTCGGCAGCGTCCTGGAGCTCTCCGCCCGGGCCGACGGCGACGGCGCCCGCATCGTCGGGGCGCTCCTGGCCGCCCACCGCGACGGGATCGAGGTGCTCCGGCAGGCGCTCGCCGCCGAGGGCTGGCCGTGGGTCGCGGCGGTCGAGGCGGTCTGCCTCACGCTCCCGCCCGTCGACGCGCGGACGCTGGAACGCGTCGCGTCGCTCGTGGCGGAGGGCCCGCCCGCGGAGCTGGTCGGCCTGTCCGGCCTCCCGGGCTTCGGGGCCGACGACGACGGGGGTGCCCCGCCGTGGACGTGATGCTCTGGGTGGTGCTGCCGTACGTGACCTTCGCCGTGCTGGTCGTCGGGTCGGTGTGGCGCTACCGGTACGACCGGTTCGGCTGGACCACCCGGTCGTCCGAGCTGTACGAGAAGCGCCTGCTGCGCATCGGGTCCCCGCTGTTCCACCTCGGCCTGCTCGTGGTGATCCTCGGGCACGTCGCGGGGCTCGTGATCCCGGCGTCGTGGACCGAGGCGGTCGGCATCCCGGAGGACGTCTACCACCTGGTCGCGGCGCTGGCCGGGTCGGCGGCGTCCGCCGTGCTCGTGCTGGGGCTGCTCATCCTGATCTACCGCCGCCGGGCCACCAGCGCGGTGTTCCTCGCGACGACCGTGATGGACAAGGTCATGTACGCGATGCTCGCGCTGTCGGTGCTGTCCGGGGCGTGGGCGACCGCGACCACGCAGCTCGTGACCGAGCACGGCTACGACTACCGGCAGACCATCTCGCCCTGGTTCCGCTCGCTCTGGTACCTCCAGCCGCAGCCCGAGCTGATGGCCGGCGTCCCCGTCGCCTTCCAGGTGCACATCGTCGCCGCGTTCCTGCTGTTCGCGCTGTGGCCGTTCACGCGCCTGGTGCACGCGTTCTCCGCCCCGGTGCCGTACCTGTTCCGGCCGTACGTCGTGTACCGGTCGCGCGACGCCGGCCGCGCAAGCGCCGCCCCCGGCGGCTCCGGCATGCACCGCCCCCGTCCCGGCTGGGAGCCGCCCACCGGACCCCGCGCGAGGAGCTGACATGGCGCAGGCACCACCTACCCGGGCGAGCCGCCGGGCCGAGACGAGCGGGACGTCGGCGAACGTGCAGCTCGCGCTGGCCACCGTCGGCTTCGCGGTGAACTTCTGGGCGTGGGCGCTGATCAGCCCGCTCGGCAAGGCGTACGGGGTCGAGTACGCCCTGTCGGAGATCCAGCAGTCGGTGCTCGTGGCCGTCCCCGTGCTCGTCGGGTCCGTGGGCCGGATCCCCGTGGGTGCCCTGACCGACCGGTTCGGGGCGCGGACGATGTTCCCGCTCGTGAGCGCGCTGACGATCGTCCCGGTGCTGTTCGTCGGTCTGGTCGCCGACTCGTACGCCGCGCTGATCGTCGGCGGGTTCCTGCTGGGACTGGGCGGCACGACCTTCGCGATCGGCGTCCCCTTCGTCAACGCGTGGTTCGCACCCGAGCGGCGGGGCACCGCGCTGGGGATCTTCGGCGTCGGGATGGGCGGTACGGCGGTCTCGTCGTTCACCACCGTGCCGTTGGCCGACGCCTACGGGCGCTGGGCGCCGTTCGTGCTGGTCGCGACCATCCTGGCGGTCTTCGCGATCTCCTCGTGGTTCCTGCTGCGCGACGCCCCGGGACGCACCGCCGGCGCCACGGGCGGCATGCTGGCGCGCACCTGGTCCCTGCTCAAGCTGCCCGCGACGCTGGAGCTCGCCTGGCTGTACGCGATCGGGTTCGGCGGGTTCGTCGCGTTCAGCGTGTACCTGCCGACGTTCCTCGCCAACGCCTACGACCTCACCGCCACCGACGCCGCGACCCGCACCGCCGGGTTCGTGGTGCTCGCCGTGGTGATGCGCCCGGTCGGCGGGATGCTGTCCGACCGGCTCGGCCCCGTGAACGTGTCGGTCTGGTGCTTCGCCGCGGTGACGGTGCTGGCCGCCGTCGTTGCGTTCAAGCCGGGACTCGTCCCGGTGGGCACCATCGCGTTCCTCGGCCTCGCCGCGGCCCTGGGGGCGTCCTCGGGCGCCACGTTCGCCCTGGTCGCCAAGGTCGCGCCCGCTGACAAGGTCGGCGCGGTGACCGGCATCGTCGGCGCGGCCGGCGGGCTCGGCGGCTTCGTGCCGCCCCTGATCATGGGCGCGGTCTACCAGCTCAACGGCGACTACGGCGTCGGGTTCGCGCTGCTCGCGGCGACGGGTCTGGCGACGCTGCTGTTCACGCTGGGGCCGGTGCGCCGGGGGGCGCGGGCCTGAACCTTGGTCTGAGAGCGATCCGCCTGGCTCTTTCGACTTTTTCGACTTACCGTGGTTGTCATGTCGACGATCGACGAGAACACGGTCCTGCCGACCGTGGAGAGCCTGGATGTCCTGGAGCAGATCGGTGACCTTCTCGCACGCCCCGGTCACGTGACGCTCCAGACGGAGAGCGGCGTCGCCGTGGACCTGCCCGACCAGCTTCGGCGCCTCCTCGACAGCGCAACGAAGTCGCTGCGAACAGGCAGTTCTGTCACGATCGTCGACCGCGCGCGCATGCTCACCACCCAGGAGGCCGCCGACATCCTCGGTGTCTCGCGGCCGACGCTGGTCAAGCTGCTGGAGACCGGGCAGATCCCGTTCACCAAGGTCAACACCTATCGCCGCGTCGCGATGGTCGACGTGATCGCCTACCGGACCCTGCGCCGCGCCGAGCGGCAGCGGATCGTCGAGGAGGCGATGCACAGCAACGAGATGGAAGGTCTTCGGGTCACGGACGCGGCGCGCGCCGATGCCGTGGCCTACGTGAGCGGCAAGATCGACGAGGACGAGCTCGTCAGGATCACGCGGGCGCGGTACGGCCTTGAGTGAGTTTCGCGATCCCTACATCGACCCCGACTCCGGCGTCAGGATCTCGACGCGGTTGCCGGCACCGTCGAAGGCGTGGAAGCGCTCGTAGCCGTCGAAGGTGTGGCGGTCGGCCCACCTGACCTCGTGGCCGAGCTCCGCGAGGCGCGCGCCGAGCGACTCGAGCTGCGCCACGTCGTCGACGACGAGGGCGGGGTGCGCCTTGCGCGCCGGGGTGAACGGTTCCTCGACCCCGACGTGGATCTCGGCGACCGTGCGCCCGTCCTCGTCGTAGTCGCGGAACCAGCAGCCGCCCCGGACCGCCAGCGCCGGAGGCTTCGGGACCTCGGTCAGGCCGAGGCCGTCACCGTAGAAACGTCGGACGGCGTCCTCGCCGCCCGCCGGGCAGGCGACCTGGATGTGGTGGAGGCGCATACCCGTGATCATGGCACGCTCACACCTGTCCCCGACCTGCTGTGCGTCCGGCGAAACCCGTGCGGCGCGGCACTGTCCTAGGGTCGGACCATGGAGCCGCAGGTACGGGGCGTCACCGAGCATCTGGAGCGGGTGCTCGCCCTGGTCGCGCCCCTGCCTGCCGGGCACCGCGACCTGGCCGAGGCGTTGGGCGAGGTGGTGGCCGAGGACCTGTACGCGTCGGCGTCCGTCCCGCCCTTCGACAGCGCCGCGATGGACGGGTACGCCGTGCGCCTGGCGGACCTGCCCTCCGACGGCTCGTCGGTGACCCTCCGGGTCATCGGGGACGTCGCCGCCGGCCCGGGCGCTCCCGCCGGAGTGGGGCCGGGCCAGGCCGTGCGCATCATGACGGGCGCGCCGCTGCCGCCGGGCGCGGACGCCGTCGTGCCCGTGGAGCACACGTCGACCGGGCGGTTCGTCGCGGGTGCGACCCGGTCGGAGGACTCCGTCGTCCTCGCCCGCCGTCCGCGGGCGCACGTCCGGGGCGCCGGCGAGGACGTCCGGCAGGGAGAGCTGCTGGCGCGCGCGGGTACAGAGCTGACGGCGGCGCTCGTCGGCGCGCTGGCCGCGTCCGGCACGGTGCGCGTCTCCGTCCGACGGCGGCCGCTGGTCGCCGTCATCTCCACGGGTTCGGAGCTGGTGCCGGTCGGCGAGGCGCTCGGTCCCGGTCAGATCACGGACTCCAACGGGCCGATGCTCGCGGCCGCGGCCCGGGCGGCAGGGGCCGACGTCGTCCGGCTCGGGCCGGTGTCCGACGATCCCGAGGAACTGCGCGCCGCGCTCGACGCGGCACGTGTCGGTGGCGCCGACCTGATCGTGACCGCGGGCGGCGTCTCGGCCGGCGCGGCGGACGTGGTGCGCGAGGTGCTGGCGGCGTCCGGCCCGGCGGCGGGCCCCGTGACGGACGCCGACGTCGCGAGCGTCGCGATGTCGCCCGGCAAGCCGCAGGCGCTGGCGCGCTGGGGCGGCGTCCCGTGGCTGGCCCTGCCCGGCAACCCCGTGGGCGCGTATGCGTCGTTCGAGCTGTTCGCGCGGCCGGCGATCGACCGGCTCCGGGGTCTCGGGGGCGCGGCGGAAGGCCTACCCAGCCAGGGACGTAACGCTGAGCGAGCACTGCTACCCCTCCGTTACCCCCTCGGCCAGGCATACCGTTCCCTCCGCGCCGCCACGGCGTGGTCCAGCCCCGCGGGCCGGCTCCAGGCGCTGCCCGTCCGGTGGGTCGACGGCGGGGTCGAGCCCGCCGGGTCGCACCACTCCCTGTCCGCGCTGGCCGACGCCGACGGCCTCGCCCTCGTGCCGCCGGACGTCGAGAAGGTACGGGCCGGCGACGTCGTCCAGGTGCTGATGCTGCGATGACCAGGGCCGCTCCCCGGGTCGGGTACGACGCCGTCGTGCTGGCCGGCGGCCGGGCCTCCCGGCTGGACGGCACCTCCAAGGCGGGCCTCGTCGTGGGCGGAACGCGGCTGCTCGACCGTGCGCTCGCGGCGAGCGCGCGGGCTCGCCGCGTCGTGATCGTGGGACCGCCGGAGCTGGCACGCGCGCTCCCGGCCCGCGACCCGGCGTCGGGCTACGCGGGACCCACACCCCTCCTGACCAGGGAGGACCCGCCGTTCGGCGGGCCCGTGGCCGGCCTCGCCGCCGGTCTGCGCGCCCTGCCCGACCCCGGTGCGTCGTGGGTGCTGCTCCTCGCCGTGGACGTGCCGCGCGCCGCCCGGGCGATCGCGCACCTCGAAGAGGCTGTTTCACGTGAACCGGCGGACGGCGCCTACCTGACGCGCGGGGGCCGGGCCCAGTGGCTGGTCGGCCTCTACCGCCGCGCGGCGCTCGACGGCGCGCTGGACGGGATCGAGACGGACGGGGCGCCGATGAAGCGGCTGGTCGGCGCGCTCCGGTGCACCGAGGTGCCGGACCCGGCAGGCTGGAGCGACGACATCGACACCCCCGCCGACGTGGCCCGCTACCGGAAAGACGTGAGATGACAGACCTCAAGCAGTGGATCTCCGACCTGGAGTCGGAGCTCGGCCTCCCCACCGGGACCATCGACATGAAGAAGGTGCTGGACCTCGCCCGGGACGCCGCGCACGCCGTCGAGCGTCCGGCGGCCCCGCTGACCACGTACGCCGTCGGCTACGCGGACGGCCTGGCCGCGGCCGGCGCGCTCGTCGCCGAACCGGACCCGACGCAGAAGGCGACCGACCTGGCGGCCCGCTGGGTCACCGACTGATCTCCGCACCCGGCTGGGAGCATTGTCAGTGGTGCCGCCTATCGTTGGCGGCATGGACCGGAACAGGCTCGAGTTCGCGGTGGTCCCCACCGCGATCGGCGAGTGCGCGCTCGTCTGGAACGAGGACGCGGAGATCGTCGGCTCGACACTCCCCCACGGCAGCGCCGACCAGGTTCGAGGCGCGGTGCGCGGCTGGTACCCGGGCGCCGTCGAGGCCCCGCCCGACCCGGTCGCGGCTGCCGTCGAGGCGCTGAAGCACCTGCTCGACGACGGCGTCGGCGACCTCGCGGAGGTGCCCCTGAACATGAGCGCCGTGCCCGACTTCGACCGCCGGGTGTACGAGATCGTGCGGGCCATCCCGCCGGGCGAGACCCGCACGTACGGCGAGGTGGCGACGGAGCTCGGCGCGCCGGGCGCCGCCCAGGCCGTGGGCCAGGCGATGGGCCGCAACCCGTTCCCGCCCATCGTGCCGTGCCACCGCGTGCTGGCCGCGGGCCGCCGCATCGGCGGGTTCTCGGCCCGCGGCGGCCCGCGCACCAAGCTGCGCATGCTGGAGAAGGAGGGCGTCTACCTGGAACAGCCCACGCTCTTCGATCTGTGAGCTGCCCCAGGTCCGCTCAGCGGACCGCGCCGGTCAGCGCACTGGTGACGGTCTTCGTCGTGTAGCCGGTGCGTGAGCCGGTGACCGTCACGACGACCCGCTTGCCCTTGGCCGAGGCGGGCACCTTGAAGAAGTAGTTCGTCGCACCCTTGACCGCGACGCCCCCGACCTTCCACTGGTACTTCACCGTGGACGGCTGCGGCGTCCACGTGCCCCGCACGGCCTTCAGCGTGGAGCCGACCTTGACGGTGCCCGTGATCTTGGTGGCCGGCGCGACAAACGTGCCGGCCTTCACGGCCGCCGTCGACGGACTCGCGAGGGTCTTGGTCGTGTAGCCCGACTTCGAGCCCGTGATCGCGACCGACACCTTCTTGCCCTTGGCCGACGCCGGGACGGTCCAGGTCTTCGACGTCGCACCGGAGACCGCCTTGCCGTCCAGGCGCCACTGGTACTTCACCGTCGTGGGGGTGGGTGTCCAGGTCCACCGGTTCGCGGTGAGGGTCTTGCCGACCTGGACGGTGCCCGCGACGGAGGGGGACCGGGAGGCCACGAAGTTCGACCCGACCGTCAGCGTTCCTCGCCACTGCGCCGGGGCGGTCGGGGCATACCAACCATAGAATCGGCTCTCGGGGATGTACTTCGCCTTGATGGCGTACTGCCCGTCCGGCAAGGCGTTCGAGTCGATGTCCACCACGACCGGATCGGTCGATCTCACACTCACATAGCCGAGATTCACGTCGTCGCCCGTGTATCCGAGGTCATCGTCATCTTCTCCGATGACTGCTCGCAGCAAGACCTCGCCGACGGGAACCGTCTCGTCCTCAACGTTCACGATGAAGGACGCGGTGACATCACTACCCGGTGGATAGCTGGCCGGCACGTCTGCCGCGAGTTGCGTAGCTGCTGGCGGGAGCACCTCGAACGTCGCTGTCGCGTAGGTGAACCGGCCTATCGGGCTGATGAAACCGAAGCCGAACTTGCGAGTGCCGGGTCCCTGGATCGAGCTCGCGATGCTTTCGTCCGTCTCGAGCCGGATCGTACCTACGCCATCCGATAATTCGAACGCGCACAGTGCGTCCGTGCGTTCGCTGTAGTCCACAAGACAGAGTTTTCCGTCCGGACGATAGACGCCGTCGAGAGCAACCTCGACCCGTGCGTTCACCGGCTGACCGATCCGCACGCTCTCCGGAACGGTGACGTTGATGCTCAGATCCAGGACTTCATGTGCCCAGATAGCGTACGTGCTACCCCACGGGTCTTCGCTGATCGCGATGAATCGATCTGTTCCCGCAGGTAGGTCGGGCATGGTGAGCGGCTTGCCCCACGTCGTCAAAGAGCCGTCGCTCAGGATGTAAGCGCCCGTCCTGGCTCCCGCTGAGAGCCCGACGACCGAAGATCCATCCGGCGGCTGCGGCGGAACCAGGGTGGTGGAGCCGAACGACATGACCGCGCCTGTGGTCGAGGTGGCCAGTCCGTAGACCCTGCCTGCGTCGACGCCTACGAATGTCGAGCCGCTCGGAGCAGTATGGACCTCACCGACGTAGGGGTCCGGGCCTTCTGCGTAACCGCACGTCACGACAGCACCATCAGATCGGAGTGCCATCCAGCTCCCGCCCGCCGCGCTGATCGCCGTGTACCGAGTCCCGCCGACCGGCACCAAGTGGTCGAGGCACCTGAGACGCGGCCTGTCGACGGGCATGGCGAAACCGACGATCTCTCCGTTACCGCGGAGCGCATAGAACAGATGGTCGCCGGCAGCGACGGCGGAGTAGCCGAGATCCTGCGGATCCTCGGGAAGGATCTCCTGCCACCCCGAGAAGGCGGTTGTGAGATCGCCGTCACCTGTCACCACGAACGCGGACCCGTAGCTCGAGCTACCTGCCATGCTGAGGACGCCGTTCTCGGCCGGCACGTCCGGCATCCAGTTGCCGCCGTCGTCGAACTGTTCGATCGAGCCATCGCTCCGGTAGACCGCTGCGCTCCGGGAGAACGATACGAATGCCGTGTCCAGCACACCGTCCTCGACGCTCATCTCACCGGAGAACGGATACCCGCCGCCCTTCGTCATCGAGTACGACGCGCCTTCGATAGAGAACGGATCGATCTGGATGAGGCGCCCGCCAACCGGTGCCGGGGTGCCCTCTTGGACGAAGCGGTCGATGTAGGTGTTATCCGCTGCCTGGGTGTCTGCAGCCTCGCTTCCTGAGATGTCCTGCGCGGTCGCCGTGGACGGGAACATTCCTGCAATGAGCGCGCCCGTCATTGCTCCGGCAAGGACGGCTTGCGTCGTCGCACGGCGTGAAGCCCTGTTGTCCGTAGCGTGCATAGAGTTTCCTCGCTGGTGAGGTGTTACCTGAAGAATGACGCGAACTTCGTCAGCGGACCATGCTGGTCAACGCGCTGGTCACCGTCTTTGTCACGTAGCCCGTCCTCGAACCGGTGACCACGACGGCGACCCGCTTGCCCTTGGCGGAGGCGGGCACCTTGAAGAAGTAGTTCGTCGCGCCCTTGACCGCGACGCCGCCGACCTTCCACTGGTACTTCACCGTGGACGGCTGCGGCGTCCACGTGCCCCGCACGGCCTTGATCGTGGAACCGACCTTGAGCGTGCCCGTAATCTTCGTCGCCGGCGCGACAAACGCGCCAGCCTTGACGGCGGCCGTCGCGGGGCTCGCCAGGGACTTGGTCGTGTAGCCCGTCTTCGACCCCGTGATCGCCACGGACACCTTCTTGCCCTTGGCCGAAGCCGGGACGGTCCAGGTCTTCGACGTCGCGCCGGAGACGGACTTGCCGTCGAGACGCCACTGGTACTTCACCGTCGTGGGCGTCGGGGTCCAGGTCCAGCGATTGGCCGTGAGGGTCTTGCCGACCTGGACGGTGCCCGCGACGGAGGGGGACCGGGAGGCCACGAACGTCAGCGGTGTGACCGTCACGGTCCGCGTCGTGCTCCACTTCGGCGCACCGGGGAACGCCTGGTAGGTGAAGCTGAGCGCCTTTGTTCCTGCGCCCAGCGCCAGGGGGTCGAGCTCCAGCTCCTCGGTGCGCTCGTCGAAGGACGCGCTTCCCACGGTGACCGAGCCAGACTTCACCGTCACCGTCCCGTAGGGAGTGACGGCATCCGCACTGAGGGTCACCGAGGCCGTGGGGACATCCCCAAAGGTGTACGACGTGGGGCCGGTTACCGTGATGGCAGGCGGCGGCGGTGTCGGTGCATTGAACGAGACGTAGAACTCGTGAACTGTCTGCTTGCTGACATTACCCACCTCGTCGACCGCGTCGATCCACAGATAGTTCAGGCCAGCCCTCGAAGGCGCAATCTGCAGGACTGTGTTCTCGGTTGCGGCAATCTCGTTCGAAGGAGTCTGCGTGTTGATGCCGTACCGATACCTCGCAACGTCATCCGACGAACTCGTCAACAGGAACGAGCCGGTAACCCCGAGGCCACCCCTGACGGTTCGTTCGAGGTAGACCGCCTGGTCACCCACCAAGGGCACGATGACTGGCGCTGCAGGAGAGCTGATGTCAACGGAGAACGCACATGAGGCGGTCGAGCCGTTGAGACCGCCGTCGTCAGTTCCCAGCACTGACCATACGTACCGGCCATCGTGCTCCAGAATCCCTGAAGGCACCGAGATGCTGTGCCGACGCGTGTGCGAATAGGACTCTGAGCCTTCCCAGAGCACGGTGTCGGGAGCACTGGCCTGAGCAACTCGGAACGTCGCGAACACCGGAGCACTGTCGTCAGGCGTGCCGCCTGGGTCGGGATCGGTGATGTCCGCTGACAGGCGGGGCGCGGTTGTGCGCACGACTTGCCCCGAGACGCATGGCTCACCATCGCCCCAGTCGCTGGATCCTGTCTTCAGGTTGGTCGGCGTCAGTGGCGCCCTGTTGAAACGGACGACAAGAGTCGCACTCTGCTTGAACGAGGTCCAGCCGCACGTCATGCACGTTTCGTCTGCAGCTCGCACGCCGATGGTCACCGAGGAGCGGTCGGCCCTGGCGGCGTTGACCGCAATCTGAGTCGCGTCGAAGTCGAAGAACCCCAGGTAGTGAGGAGTCTGCTCGCATGCTCCCCAGTAGAACGTGGAGCCTCCCACGCGCCGGCTCTCGGTCCAGGCCGTCGTGCTCGCCCAGCCAGTGGCTGACGAGATGCGCGGGATGTCGTAGAGGTCCAGGCGACTCGGCGTGCAGTGCACGTCATCGAGCCAGGCTTCATCGCTGTTCGCGAAGAACTCGGCCGAGGTGATGTCCCCGGGTTCGAGCTCGCTCAAGATGTCGACGCCGTCGAACTGCCAGACAAGGCGCTGGATCCCGGCGGCGTCGCAGACCTCGGCATACTCGGCCGGGTCGCAGTAGCCGACCCACTGCGTACCGGTCCAGTTGTATCCCGATGGTCCGGAGGGTCGGAGAACGGTGTTCGCCGACGACTGCGAGACGACATTGGGGTCGACCGCCGACGTCTCGAACCGCATGGATCCGCCGGGCTCGGCGTAGAGCGTCGCGCCGTCTTCCGCACCGGTGAGCACCTCGACGTCCTCGCCGCATGCGGCCGCGAGCGCAGACGCCTCGGCCTCGCCCTGAGCAGTGCCGTCGCAGTCGGCGGCGAGCGACGGTGTCGCTTCGGCGGCGGCCGCCGTCGGCGAGACGAAAGCACCGAACAGCAGCCCGGCTGCTGTGGCTCCGGCAATGAGAGAGCGCTTCATCCATGTCCTCCTGAGACATCGGTCGACCTGCGCAACTGCGTGAACCTATCGACGCGACGCCGGGCCGCTCAGCCAATTAGCGGGTGAACTCTGTTGATTTGGTTTAATTCGCCCCTGTTCCGTTCGGCCCCTTGACCACGCCTTGTCCGGCAACCCGGATGCGACACTGTCCTGCGTGCCCGACGTCCCCACCCACCCCCTCCTCGACGTGCTCCTCGCCGGTGGCGCACGCGCCGAGCGGCTGACGGCGTCGCGCACCTTCCCGGAGCGCACGGCCGAGCACGTGGACTGGCCGGACTGGGCGGACGCGACAGTTGTGCAGGGGTACCGGAAGCTCGGCGTCGACCGGCCGTGGACACACCAGGCCGTGGCCGCCGACCTGGTGCACCAGGGTCGGCACACCGCCCTGGCCACGTCCACGGGATCGGGCAAGTCGCTCGCGTTCTGGCTGCCCGCGCTGTCGGCGGTCCGGACCGCGGCGGCCGCCGCGACGCTCGACCCCGGGAACATCGCCTCGGCGCACGTGCGGCCCACGACCATCTACCTCAGCCCCACCAAGGCGCTGGCCGCCGACCAGCTCAGCGCGCTGGAACGCGTCCTCGACGCGGCCGGCACGCGCGACGTCCGCGTCGCCACGTGCGACGGCGACACCTCGCGCGAGGAGAGGTCCTGGGTCCAGGACCACGCCGACGTCGTCCTCACCAACCCCGACTTTCTGCACTACGCCCTGCTACCCAACCATCGTCGCTGGTCACGGCTGCTCAAGGGGCTGCGGTACGTCGTCGTCGACGAGGGGCACGCCTACCGCGGCGTCTTCGGCGCGCACGTCTCGCTCGTGCTGCGCCGGCTCGCGCGGCTCGCGGCGCGGTACGGGGAGGGCTCGCCCACGTTCGTGGTCGCCTCGGCGACGACGGCGGAGCCCGCCGTCAGCGCGGCCCGTCTCATCGGGGTGTCGCCCGACGACGTCACGGCCGTCACCGAGGACGCCTCGCCGTCGGGACGCCGGACCGTGGTGCTGTGGCAGCCGCCGGAGATCGCCTCCTGGCGCCCGCCTGTGGACGGTGCTGCCGCGGAGGCCTCCGGCGGGCCCCGCGACGAGCCGGTCTCGATGCGACGTGCCGACCCCCAGGAGCCCGACCCCTGGGCGCTGCCCGGCGAAGACTCGGAGGCCGACCCCGTCGCGACCACTGCGCCGCCGGAGCATCCGCGCCGGTCTGCCACCGCGGAGGTCGCCGACCTGCTGGCCGACCTCGCCGAGGCCGGCGCCCGCAGCCTCGCGTTCACGCGGTCGCGGCGCGGGGCGGAGTCGGTGGCCCAGCAGGCCCGCGACCATCTGCGGCACTCCGCGCCCGAGGCCGGGCGGCGGATCGCCGCCTACCGCGGCGGCTACCTCCCCGAGGAGCGCCGCGAGCTGGAGCAGGCCCTCCGCACGGGCGAGCTGCTCGGCCTGGCGACCACCAATGCGCTGGAGCTGGGCGTGGACATCTCCGGCCTCGACGCGGTGCTCATCGCGGGCTGGCCCGGTACTCGCATGTCGCTGTGGCAGCAGGCGGGCCGCGCGGGTCGGGCCGGGGCGGACGGCCTGGTCGCCTTCGTCGCGCGCGAGGACCCGCTCGACACCTACCTCGTGACCCACCCGGAGGCGGTGTTCGACGCCCCGCTCGAGGCCACGGTGTTCGATCCCGCGAACCCGCACGTCCTGGCGCCGCACCTGTGCGCGGCGGCCCAGGAGGCGCCGCTCCGCTCCGAGGACCTCGCGGCGTTCGGCGACGCCGGCCACGTGCGCGGGATCCTCGACGTGCTGGTCGCCCGGGGCGCGCTCCGGCGTCGGACCTCCGGGTGGTACTGGACCCACCACCAGCCCGCCGCGGGCCTGACCGATTTGCGCGGCGCGGGCGGCACGCCCGTCCGCGTGGTCGAGCAGGGCACGGGACGGATGCTCGGCACGGTCGACGCGGCCTCGGCGGACGGTCAGGTGCACGACGGCGCCGTCTACGTGCACCAGGGCACCACCTACGTGGTGGCGCACCTCGACCTGACCGACCACACCGCCGTCGTGCAGCGGCGGCGGCTCGACTACGGGACGTGGTCGCGCTCGGTCATGTCGGTGGCGATCGAGGGGTGGGACCAGTCGCCCGGCGGCGAAGCCGCCGCTCAGGAGGACGACGGTCCCGGCCACGACCTGGTCACCCGCGAGTGGGGACCGGTGACGTGGGGCCTCGGCCCCGTGGAGGTGACATCGCAGGTGGTGAGCTTCCAGCGCCGTCGTGTCCCGGACATGCAGGTGCTGGGGACGGAGCAGCTCGAGCTGCCCGAGCACACCCTCGGGACGGTCGCGGTCTGGTGGTCGGTCCCGGAGTTCGTGCTGCGCGCCGCGGACATCTCGCCCGAGCAGGCGCCGGGCGCGCTGCACGCGGCGGAGCACGCATCGATCGGGCTGCTGCCCCTGCTGGCGACCTGCGACCGCTGGGACCTCGGCGGGGTCTCGACCGAGCTGCACCCCGACACCGGCGAGGCGACCGTGTTCGTCTACGACGCCTACCCGGGCGGCGCGGGCTTCGCGGAACGGGCCTACGACCTGGGCGCGACGTGGCTCCGGGCGACCCGCGACGCGATCGCGGCCTGCCCCTGTGCGGACGGCTGCCCGGCGTGCGTGCAGTCGCCCAAGTGTGGCAACTACAACGCGCCGCTCGACAAGGACGCCGCGGTGCGGCTCCTGGACGCCGTGCTGTCCCACGACCCGCGGGCGGCGGCGCCGGCGGGCGACCTGCCGACGCCGTAGCGACACTTACCCCGGCGTAACCGGGCAGCCTTCCGTATGCGACATTCACCCGATATGTTCCCCGGGACCAGGCCGTTCGTCGCGAGGGAGCACGCCGATGCGAGTCCACCACGTCCGGGTGGAGCAGGTCGCCGCAGCCGCCGTCGCCGCACTCACGGCACTGGCCCTGGCCGCCGGGACGGTTCCCGCGGCAGCGGTTCCAGCGGCTGAGGCGCCGGCCGCCGAGGTTCGGGCCGCCGAGGCGCCGACCGCTGAAGTGTCGGCCGCCGAGATTCCGGCCGAGACCCCGTACGTCCTCGACGACGACGGCGTCACGGCCCCCGTCTACGACTACGCGGGCGCGATCCGCGAGTCGGTGAACGTGATCGCGCCGGACCTGGACGGCGACGGCGACGCCGAGGAGATCCGCGCCGACATCATCCGCCCCGCCGAGCTCGACGGCGTCGCCGAGGTGCCCGTCGTGATGGACGCCAGCCCGTACTACGCGTGCTGCGGCCGGGGCAACGAGAGCGAGCTCAAGGAGTACGACGCGGCCGGGGACCCCTCGCTGTTCCCGCTCTACTACGACAACTGGTTCGTGCCGCGCGGGTACGCGTACGTGGCGGTCGACATGGCCGGGACCGGCTGGTCCACGGGCTGCACGGACCACGGCGGGCCCTCCGACGTGCTCTCGGTGAAGGCCGTCGTGGACTGGCTGAACGGCAGGGCGACGGCGGTGGACCCGGACACCGGGGAGCCCGTGGTCGCCGACTGGACCACGGGGAGGACCGGCATGATCGGCAAGTCCTACGACGGCACGCTCGCCAACGGCGTCGCCGCGACCGGCGTCGAGGGGCTGGAGACGATCGTGCCGATCGGCGCGATCAGCTCCTGGTACGACTACGACCGGGCGCAGGGCCTCCCGTTCTCGGCGAACTACCCGCGATTCCTCATGGGCTACGTGGCCGGCGGCCGGCACGTCGCGACGGACTGCTCGGCGATCACCGAGGCCCTGAACACGGCGGCCGACGACGCGTCCGGCGCCCACAACGCCTTCTGGGCCGAGCGCGACTACCGTTCCGGCTCCCTGTTCGACGCCGCGCAGGTCACCGCCAGCGTCTTTGTCGTGCACGGCGCGCAGGACACCAACGTCGACACCCCCAACTTCTCCCGCTGGTGGACGGCGCTCGGCGAGCAGGGCGTGGAGCGCAAGCTGTGGCTCACGCGGCTGGGGCACGTCGACCCGTTCGACTCGGACCGGGCCGAGTGGGTGGACACCCTGCACCGCTGGTTCGACCACGAGCTGCTCGGCGTCGACAACGGGGTCACGGACGAACCCGCGGTGCGGGTCGAGGTCGCGCCGAACGAGGTCGTCACCTCGGACACCTGGCCGGTCACGGACCGTACCGCCCGGTTGCGGCCGCGCGCGGACGGCAGCCTCGCGCTCGGCGCGCGCGGCCGCGCGGCCGACGCCGGCTGGGTGAACGCCCCGAACCAGACCTTCAACACGGCCCTGACCGCGGGCACCAACCCGAACCGGCTGCTCTTCCGCACCGGCACGCTGACGGACGACCTGCGGCTCTCGGGGGCGGCATCGGTGACGACGACCGTCACCCACGGCGCACCGACCGGCCAGATCACGGTGGGGCTCGTCGACTACGGCGTGATGGACCGGGTGCTCACCGGGGGCGAGGGCGCGACGACCCTCGGCACCGAGTCCTGCTACGGCGAGTCCGCCGGGGTCGACGACGCCTGCTACCGCGACGTGGTCCGGAACATCGGTTCCACGGAGCTCCAGGTGCTAGGTCGCGGCTGGGCCCGGCTCGACGGCGCCGGCACGCATACCGTGACCGTCGAGATGCAGACGAACGACCTGGTCGTCCCCGCCGGGCACCAGCTCGGGCTCGTGGTCATGGGCACCGACCGGGGCGCCACCGTGACCGTGGACCGCGCGGCGACGCAGTACTCGGTCGACCTCGGCGCCACGACGCTGAACCTGCCCGTGTCCGGTCCGATGACGAGCTTCACGCCCGGCCACAGCCTGGTGCCGGACGCCGCCGACGTCACCCGGTCGGCGCTCCTGCCCGAGACCCGGGTGGTCGTGCCGCGGTAACGCGCGCCTGCCGCGGGGAGGCACGCCTCCCCGCGGCGGGGGCTACTCGCCCAGCCGCTTGAACGGGCTCGTCGAGAACACCACCTCGACCGCCACGCCGAAGTACTCCGCGATGCGCAGCGCGAGGAACAGCGACGGGCTGTACTCGCCCCGTTCGAGGTAGCCCACGGTCTGGTAGTGCACGCCGAGCGCGTCGGCGAGCTCCCGCCGCGAGATACCGCGTTCGGCACGCAGCATCGCTATGCGGTTGTGGACGACGTCGGCCTGCTCCCCCACCAGCTCAGTACCCCTTGGCCATGTAACGCTCCCGCGCCGCCGCCACCGTGGAACCCGACTCCCGCCGGGCCATCCTGCGAAGCACGATCGGCGCGAGCACCATACCCACAACCGCCCAGAGACCGAGCACCGCGAACATCTCGGCCGTGCGCCACGACTCGCCGATCTCCGCCGTGACCATGCTCTCGGGAAGCATCGCCGACCGGGCGCCCAGCCCGAGCCAGTAGTACGGGAACACCTGCCCCACCCACTGCAGCCACTCGGGCAGCGCCGTGATCGGGTAGAAGATCCCGGACGGCACGATCAGGAGCATGGAACCCAGGAACAGCAGCCCCGTCTGCGAGGCGCTCTTGAACAGCGACCCGAGCGCCACGCTGATCGGCACGGTGGCGACCATCCCGACCAGGAAGACCAGCGTCAGCAGGACGACGGTGCGGCCGTCGAGCCGCAGCTCTCCCGCAACCGTGACGGCGGGGATGACCAGCACGATCAGACCCACCAGGGTGGTCAGCGCGAACATCAAGATCTTGCCGACCAGGTAGCCCAGCATCCCGTTGGGCGTCGCCTTGGCCCGGAGCAGCGTCCCGTCCTCCCGGTCGACGGCGATCGTGCTGGCGGGGCCGGTCAGCCCGCCGAACGCGATGCTCATGCCGACCAGGCTCGGCAGCACCATGGCACCCAGCGCGAAGTCGGTGCCAGGGACGGTGCTGCCCCGCATGAACAGCAGGACCACCGCGTAGATGACCGGGAACGCGAGGATCCAGACGAGGTCGCTCGCGCTCGTGACCGAGTACTTGGTCTCGAGCCAGCCCCGGACGAGCCCGGCCCGGACGGCAGCCCGGCGCGCGTCGTTCTGCGTGCGCCTGTCGGCGGTCGCGGTCGCGGTCATGACTGCACTCCCTCGCTCTGCTCGGCCCGGTCGGTCCGGCCCTGCCCCGCCGGCGGCTCGGCGTTGTCCGACCCTGCGTCGTCCGACACCGCGCCGTCCGACTTCGGCCGGTAGGTCTCGGCCCGGTGCACGAGCGCCATGTAGGTGTCCTCGAGGCTGGCTCGCTTGACCTCGAGCTCGCTGACGTCGGGGTCGCCCGCCAACAGCCGGCGGACGAACGCGGTGGGATCGCCCTCGGTCACCGCGTGGATGTTCCGGTGCCCCTCGGACGTCCAGCGCACCTCCGCCTGGGTGGTCAGCTCGCATGCCAGCTGTTCCGCCGACCCGTTGGCGACGACCACACCCCCGTCGAGCACGAGGATCCGGTCCGCGAGCTTCTCGGCCTCGTCGAGGTCGTGCGTCGTGAGCAGGACCGTCGTGTTCTCGAAGTCGGCCAACCGGTGCACCAGGTCGTGGAACTCGCGCCGGGCGTGCGGATCGAAGCCCGCCGTCGGCTCGTCGAGGAACACGAGCTCCGGACGCCCGACGATCCCGATGGCCACGTCGAGGCGGCGCCGCTGCCCGCCCGAGAGCGTCTGGACCTTGGCGTTGGTCTGCTCCGCGAGGCCGACCACCGTGATCAGCTCGTCCACGTCCCACGGCCGCGACACCTCGGCGGTCGAGTAGGGGACGTAGAACCGTGCGAGGTATCCGAGCAGGTCCCGCACCCGCCACCGGCCGTGGTCCCGCCATGACTGGAGCACGACGCCCAGCCGTGCGCGCCACGCCTCGTCGCCGTGCGCCGGGTCCTGCCCGAGCACCGCGACCTCGCCGGCCGACCGCATCCGGAAGCCCTCGAGGATCTCGATCGTGGTGGTCTTGCCGGCGCCGTTGGGCCCGAGCAGGGCGACGACCTCGCCGCGCTGCGCCGTGAAGGACACGCCCTTGAGCACGTCCTTCGTCCCGTATCTCATCCGTAGGTCACGCACGTCGAGCGCCACGTCGCTCGACGGCGGAGGTCGGTCCTGTGCAGTCATCGCACTCTCCATACCATCCATAGCAGTGATACTACGATCTGTCGGGGTTCCACGTCATCCCCTTTTCCCGTTCCGGAACAACCCGGGGACCGGCCCGCGCCGTGGCTCGTGCCGACCCGAGCGCGCCGCCGAGCTCCCCGGCCGGCCCGACCGCCGCGCGCGTAGCGGCGACCCGCACCACCCCTCCCCCGAGCACCTCGCACGACACGACCTCCGCGCCGTTGCGCACGACGGCGGCGCCCGCCGTCCCGCACGGGTCGAACCCGTCGCGCAGTGCGGTCGCGCCGGCGATCGCCCCGAGGTCGGCCGCCGCCTGCGCGGTGCCGCGCGCGCTCTGGGCCGCGCCGAGCGCGGCGATGCCGACCGCGAGGAGCAGCGCCGCGGCGACGATGCCGAGCACCAGGACGGTGCCGGCGCCGCGCTCGGGATCGCACCCGACGCCACCGCGCCCGGTGCCACGCCCCACGCCGCCCCGCCCGGGGCCGTCGACCGACCTCACGGCTCCACCCAGGCCGCCGCCGTCCCGCTGGCCCGCAGCGGGCCAGACACCCAGCCGCCGGAGACCGGCCGCGTGACGGTCACCCGTACCCACTCGCCCTCCCGCGCGAGCGACATCTCGGCCTCGGGCCCGCCCACCCGCGCGACGACCGCCGCCACGGCGTCGCCCTGCTCCCCGATCGCCACCGCCCGCGCCCCCGCGCGGGCCGCGTCCAGGGCGCGCATCTGCGCCGTGGACGCGGCCACGAGGGTGAGCACGGCGACGAGCACGAGGACGACGACCGGCAGCCCGATGGCCAGCTCGGCCGTGACCGTGCCGCGTTCCGACTCACGCTCCGCCATGGATCAGCCGGCCGCCAGCGCCGACTGGATGAGCGACGTGAGCATCGACTTCACGTCACCGCCCTTGAGGACCGCCATCAGCGCGCCCGCGAAGGCGGCCGCGGCGAGCGTCGCGATCGCGTACTCGGCCGTGGCCAGCCCGCGCTCTGACTCGCGCCCGTCGGCCTCCGTCCGCGACCGGTCGTCCGGCTCGGGACAGGCAACCGCTGTCGTGATCGTCATGTCTTCTCCTTCTGCTCCGCCCGCTCGCACGCCTCCCGGCCTGCTCGCGGGCACCCTGTACGGCCCGTCGCGACGGGCCCCGTCCGCCGTACGGCGGACGGCACCGGCGCACCTGGGCGCGCCGAAGTCCTCATCTCTCGTCGGGTGCCGGCCACCCGGCGCCCGTGTCCCGCCTCAGCCCGTGAGCAGGTCGATACCCAGGGCCAACAGCACCGGGACCAGGCCCACCAGCACGAACGCCGGCAGGTAGCAGACGCCCAGCGGCAGCACGAGCCGCACCCCGAGCCGTGCCGCGGCGGTCCGGCTCGCCGCGCTCCGCACGTGCCGCACCTCCGCCCCGGCGGCACGCAACGCCTCGCCCGGCGCGGCGCCGTCGAGCCACGCACCCCGCAGCGCGTGCACCACCGGGCCGAGCGCCTCCGGCGCATGGGCCCACGCCCGCTCCCAGGCGGCGCCGAGCACGAGTGCGTGAGCTGCGCGGACGAGCACCTGACCGTCGGGACCGTCGACGGCGGTGCCCACCGCCTGCAGCGCGCGCGGCACCCCCGCCCCGGACCGCATCGCGGCCGCCAGCAGCTCCAGCACCACCTGGACGTCGACGCCGGGCCGTTCCGCCCCACCCGCCGTGGCCACCAGCCGGTCCGACCAGACGCGCCCCACCACGAGCAGCACCACACCGGCCACCAGAGCCCCGGTTCCGACGCCGCCGTCCGTGGCCGTGCCCACCGGGTCGGCGCCGAGCACCCACCCGAGAAGCCCACCCGCGACCGGCAGCCACATGAGCAGCCGTCCCGTGGTCCGCGGCCCGGCGAGCGCCGCGGCCCGTTCGGCCTGCGCCTCGGCCTCCGCGACCAGGGTTGCCGCGACCTGCTCCAGCACCCGGCCGAGCGGCGCCCCGACGTCGAGCGCGAGCCTGGTCGCCGCGACCACCGCCTCCGCGTGCCGGGGGCCGAGCACCCGGCCCAGCGCGTCGACGTCGGGCACCCCCGCAAGGTCGACGCCCACCCCCGCGGCGCGCGACCACGCGGCACCGGGCGGCGAACCTGCCTTGAGCAGCGCGACGACCTGCAGCACGACGACGCGGACGTCTCCGCCCGCTCCCCGCGCGCCCGCTCCCCGCCCGCCCGCACCTCGCCCGCCCGCACCTCTGCGGCCCGACCGGGCGGTCACCGGGCCGGCCGTACCGGGGGCGACGGCGACTCCCGCCGCAGGACCGCTCGCGCCCGGTCCGGCGAGCACCTCGCGCAACCGCCGACCACCGCGCGCCAGCACCAGCCAGACGCCGGCCGCCACGAGCAGACCCACGCCGAGCGACTCCACGACTCTCAGCACGCTCCGTACCTCCCCACCAGCTCGCTCCACGTGCTCGGATCCGTCGTCCACCCGCCGTTGCCGTCCCAGCGCCCGGCAGTGCGCACCTCCAGCCCGCCGTCAGGGCCTCTGCCCACGAGCCCGATCTCCGCCAGGTACCGCGTCCCCTGCCCGCGCCGCAGGTGCAGGATCACGTCCAACGCACCCACCGCCTGTGCGGCCACCGCCTCCCGGGTCATCCCGGCCAGGCCCGCGAGCGCCTCCAGCCGGGCCGGCACCACGCCGACGGCGTTGGCGTGCAGCGTCGCGAAGCCGCCGTCGTGGCCGGTGTTCATCGCCATGAGGACCTCGCGCACCTCGGCGCCACGGCACTCGCCGAGCACTATCCGGTCGGGCCGCATGCGCAGGGCGTTCCGCACCAGGTCGGCCAGGTCCACGGCGCCGGCGCCCTCGACGTTGGCGCGCCGCGCGGCGAGGTGCACGACGTGCGGGTGGGCGGGTCGCAGCTCGCGCGCCTCCTCGACGGTCACCACGCGTTCCCCGTCCGGCACCAGGGAGAGGAGCGCGGAGAGCAGCGTCGTCTTGCCGGTGCCCGTACCCCCGCTGATCAGCACGTTCGCCCGGCTCCGCACGAGGGAGCGCAGCAGACCTGCCCACTGCCTCGGCAGCGCGCCGCCGGCCACGAGTTCGTCGAGCGTGAACGCGCGGGTGCGCAGCACGCGCAGGGAGATCAGGGCGCCCGTCTCGGCCAGGGGTTCGAGCACGGCGTGCAGCCGGGTGCCGTCGGGCAGGCGCGCGTCCACGGTGGGGCAGGCGTCGTCGAGTCGCTGACCGCCGAGCGCCGCCAGGCGGACGGCGAGCGCCCGCACCCCGGCGGCCGACCCCAGGTCGACCGCGACCCGCTCCAGACCGGCGCCCCGCTCGACCCATACGTCGCGCGGGCCGTTGACCAGCACGTCGGTGACGTCGGGCGCGTCGAGGAACGGCTGCAGCGGGCCGGCGCCGGTGAGCTCGGCCCGGGCCGCCCGCTCCAGGTCCCGCAGGGCGTCGGACCCGAGCACGCGCCCGGACTCGCGGACGGCGGCACGCACGGCGGCGTCCGCGCCTGCGCGCCCCGTCGCGAGCCGCGCGCGGACGTCGTCGAGCAGGGACGGCTCGACCGAGGGCGCGGTCACAGCGCGGCCGCCATGTCGGCGGCGAACCGGCCGAGCACGGTCCGGTGCGCCACGGCGGGACCCTCGCCGCGCTCGATCGCCCGTGCGAGCCCGGCGTCCCGGCCGAGGACCCCGATCGTGGGCAGCCCGAGCGCGGCGGCGACGTCGTCGGGGTCGACCGTGCCGGGCGCGGGGCCGCGTGCCACCACGCGCACGTCGGTCACGTCCGCGGCGCGAAGGGCGTCGCGCACCCGCTGCGCGCCGACGGCCGCGGACAGGGTCAGGGGGACGACGAGCAGCACCGTCTCGCAGGCCGCGAGGAGCGCCCGCACCGCCCGGGCACCACCGGATACCTCGTCCGGAAAGCCGCCGCCGCTCCGCCGGGTGGCACTGTCCCAGCCGCCAGGCCGCGGCAGGTCGAGCACGAGCGTCTCGCCGGCGCGCACGAGCCCGCGGCACACGCCGAGCACCACGTCATCGTCCGGCGGCGGCCCCGATGCCGTGCCGCTCAGCACGGGTACCGCGCCCCAGCGGGGCAGCGCCGCGACCACGCCGAGCCCGTCGACCTCGCCGCGCGCCTCGACGAGGTCGGGCCAGCGTGCGCCGCGGCCGTCGTCGGCCCCGAGCAGCAGGTCCGTACCCGGCGCGTGCGCGTCCAGGTCGACGAGCGTGGCGCGCTCGCCACCACGGCGCAGGCCGTGCGCGACGCACGCCGCCACCACTGACGTGCCCGCGCCGCCGCATGCCCCGACCACGCCGATCACGCGGCCCGGCTCCGGCCGGGCACCACCCGTCGTGCTGATCATCGCGCCCCCTCCGGCACAGGACCGGCAGCCGGTCGGCCGCCGTCCCGGGCACTCCGCCCGGGCTCCTCGACCAGGTTGGCCGCCAGGCCGCACCCCGTGCTGCGCGCCTCGGCGCGACTGTGCACGGACGGCGAGAAGTAGTGCCTGTGGTCGGGCTCCGACGCCCGTCCCGCCGTGCGGACGGTCTGTGGTCCGGGCGGACGAGTTTCATCCGAGCGGAAGAAATCACGGCACGGAGCCCTGCTCCGGCGGGCGGCCCCGCTAGGCTCGTCGCGTGACCGAGCAGGTGCCCCAGATCGCTTCTCGACCGCAGCCGCGCGCACAGCGCACCGCCGCGTTCTTCGATCTCGACAAGACGATCATCGCCACGAGCTCGTCGGCGGCGTTCTCCCGACCGCTGCTCGCGGGCGGGCTGCTGTCGCGTGCCGACGTGCTGCGGAGCGCCTATGCCCACTTCATCTTCATGATCGGCAACGCCGACGCCGACCAGACCGAGCGGATGCGCGCACACCTCTCGTCGCTCGTCACCGGCTGGGACGTGGAGAAGGTCCGGCAGATCGTCACCGAGACGGTGCACGAGCTCATCGACCCCTACGTCTACGCCGAGGCCGTCGAGCTGATCGAGGAGCACCACGCGGCGGGCCGGGACGTGGTGGTGGTGTCGGCGTCGGCCGCGGTGCTCGTGGAGCCCATCGCGGCGGTGCTCGGCGCGGACCACGTGCTCTCCACGCAGATGACGGTGCGAGACGGCCGCTTCACCGGCGAGATCGACTTCTACAACTACGGCGACAACAAGGCCGTCGGCGTCCGCCGGCTCGCCGTGAGCGAGGACTACGACCTCGCTCGGAGCTTCGCCTACTCCGACTCCATCACGGACGCCCCGATGCTGGCCGCGGTCGGCCACGCCTTCGTGGTCAACCCGGACCGGGCCCTCAGGCGCCGGGCCGCGCAGTCCGGCTGGGGCGTGCTGGCGTTCACCCGGCCGATCGCGCTGCGTCCGCGCATCGAACCCCTCCCGCTCCTCGCGGTCGTGGGCACCGTGGCGGTCGGGGTCACCGTCTGGCTGGTCTGGCGCGCCGCCCGACGCCGCGCACGCCGCCGCTGAGCCCGGCGACCACACCGAAGCCGGTACCCGCGCCGAAGTAACGGGTCGACCGACAAGGACGCCGTCGGGCAGACTCCGGCCCATGTCGTCGAACTGAGCGATTCGCCTGTCGCGCACCTCCGGGTGCGCCGCACTCGCCTGCCCTTCGACGATCGGATTCCCATGAGCTTCACCGTGCGCCCCTACACGCCTGACGACGAGCCGGGCTGGCTCCGCTGCCGCGTGCTCGCCTTCCTGGACACGCAGTACTACGACGACGTCAAACAGCACCGCACGTCGTTCGACCTCCCGGCGGTCTGCCTGGTGGCGGTCGCGGACGACGGCACGATCTGCGGGGTTGTCGACGTCGAGGTCGACGGCGACGCGGCAACGATCGACACCGTCGCCGTCCACCCCGACCACACCCGCCGGGGCATCGCCACCGCGCTCCTCGACGAGGCGATCCCGCAGGTCAGGGCTGCCGGAGCAACCACGCTCGACGCCTGGACCCGCGAGGACGAGGCCGCGAACGCCTGGTACGTGCGCTCAGGTTTCGCCGAGAACCACCGCTACCTGCACGTGTACAAGGGCGGCGACGAGCCCGCGGCCGGTTTCGCCGCACCGGACGGTCTCCCGGCGCCGGTGATCGCGTTCCTGCACGCCGACATCTCGCGCGAGGCGGAGCTGCGTGCGAGGTTCGCGCGCGTCCACGTCTGCCGCCAGTACCTACGCCGCCTCTGAGGCCGCGGACGGCAGAGGTGAGCGCGCCCTGCCCCATCCCGCTGGTCGCAAAAGGTCAAGGTTCGGTAAGGCCGAAGATTTTCCCTGGCAATTGCGCACATGACAGGAATTGGCAATTGTGAAGATCACCGCGCTCAGGTTGCTTTTGTCACCGACAGGCAGTGTGATTGTGTTCACAGCAAGTATTCAGGGCGGCAGGGACCGTGCCCTGGGGGTCGAAAGGGCGCAAGCCTGATCGACGGCGAGCGACGTGCACGGTCAACCCCGTCCAGCTGGTGAGAGCGGAATCCGGCTTGAGGATGCTCCCGGATTCCGTACTCGATAGGCCGAGATCTCGCCACCGCAGTGGCCGGGCCCTCGCACTTCCGGATCGCGAACGGAAATTGCGAGGAGCCCGGCCGCACGGCGAATCGTTTCGCGGAATACACGCCGGCCGGAAAAGAATTCCCACACCCGGAATTCCCCAGGCGTTCAAACGCCGTCAGCCGTGATTTCCGCCCTTTGCGCGACGCCCTCGCCACAGCGCCCTCGCCCCAGCGCCTTCCCGCCGCGGGCGGCTCCGCGGCGTCACAGTTCATCGGCAACGATCACCGCCATTGCGCGCGCGAGTACTGCGGCTGCACCCCCACGCCGGCGTCCACCGGAACCGTCCCGATCTTGTCGCGCAGCGTGTGCGCCGCCCGCAGCGGCCAGTGCGGGTCGCGCAGCGCCTCGCGGCCGATCATGACGGCGTCCGCCGAGCCCTCCACGAGGATCTGCTCGGCCTGGACCGGGTCGCTGATCAGCCCCACCGCGCTGACCGGCAGGCCCGACACCTCGCGCACGCGACGGGCGTGCGGCACCTGGTAACCCGGCCCGACGGTGATGTGCGCCGGCGCCACGCCCCCGGTCGAGACGTCCACGAGGTCGGCTCCGAGCGTGCCGAGCCGGCCGGCGACGGCGGCGACGTCGTCCACCTCAAGACCGCCGTCCAGCCAGTCCGTCGCCGACAGCCGCACGAGCACCGGCAGCTCGTCGGGCCACACGGACCGCACCGCGCCCACCGTCTCCTCGACGAGCCGCGAGCGCGCCTCGGCCGACCCGCCGTACCCGTCCGCGCGGCGGTTGGCCAACGGCGACAGGAACTGGTGCAGCAGGTAGCCGTGCGCGGCATGCACCTCGACGGTGTCGAAACCGGCCTCGCGGGCCCGGCGCGCGGCGGCCGCGAAGTGCTCGGGAACGTCCGCGACCTGCTCGGCGGTCATCTCTGCGGGGGTGGCAAAGCCCGGGTAAGGGAGGGCCGACGGCCCGACGGTCGGCCAGCCGCCGTCGGCCACCGGGACGCTGCCCTGCTCCGGGGCCCACGGGCGGAAGGTCGACGCCTTGCGTCCCGCGTGCGCGAGCTGGATGCCGATCCGCGCCCCGCGCGCGTGCACGAAGTCGACGATTCGCTTCCATCCGGCGGTCTGCTCGTCGTTCCAGATGCCCGTGTCCTGCGGCGAGATGCGCCCCTCCGGCACGACGGCGGTGGCCTCGGTCATGACGAGGCCGAACCCGCCGGCGGCGCGTGCGCCGAGGTGCACGAGGTGCCAGTCGTTCGGGAGCCCGTCGTCCGCCGAGTACTCGCACATCGGCGCCAGCCAGGCGCGGTTCGGCAGGGAGAGGTCGCGCAGGGCGATCGGTTCGAGGAGAAGGCTCACGTCAGCCCGTAACGTGGCCGGTCCCGGGTCAATTCCGGGGCAACGGCACGACGTCTCAGGAAGTGACACCGGTTTGTGAGGGGTGTCACCGTCCAGGACTACACTCACCGACCAGAGACAACGTCAAGGCAGCCCCAAGCACCTGCCCGAACGAACGCGAAGACGCGCACCGGAGGTCACCGTGACAGACACCAACCCGACGTCGGGCTCGGCATCCAGCCCCAGCCTCGAGAACCTTCTGCACGAGACCCGGAGCTTCCCGCCCAGCGCGGAGTTCGCGGCTCAGGCGAACGCACAGGCCGACCTGTACGAGAAGGCGTCGGCCGACCGCCTGGAGTTCTGGGCCGGCCAGGCCCGGGAGCTCGTGACCTGGAAGAAGCCGTTCACCGAGACGCTGGACTGGAGCGGAGCCCCCGTCGCGCGCTGGTTCGCCGACGGCACGCTGAACGCCGCGTACAACGCGGTGGACCGCCACGTCGAGGCCGGCAACGGCGACCGCGTGGCCATCCACTTCGAGGGCGAGCCGGGCGACACCCGCACCGTCACGTACGCCGACCTGCAGCAGGAGGTGTCGCGCGCGGCCAACGCGCTCACCGCCCTGGGCGTGCAGACCGGCGACCGCGTCGTCATCTACCTGCCCATGCTCGTCGAGTCGGTCGTCGCGATGCTGGCCTGCGCCCGCATCGGCGCCCCGCACTCCGTCGTCTTCGGCGGCTTCTCGGCCGACGCCCTGCGCAGCCGGATCGCCGACGCCGAGGCCACGCTGGTCATCACGGCGGACGGCGGCTACCGCCGCGGCGCGCCGTCGGCCCTCAAGCCGGCCGTCGACGAGGCCCTCGCCCCCAAGGAGGGCGCCGACCCGACCACGGTCCGCAAGTTGCTCGTCGTGCGGCGCACCGAGCAGGACGTGGACTGGGTCGAGGGTCGGGACGTGTGGTGGCACGATGCCCTCGCCGAGGCGTCCGACCAGCACGAGCCGGTCGCCGTCGAGGCGGAGCACCCGCTGTTCATCCTGTACACGAGCGGCACCACCGGGAAGCCGAAGGGCATCCTGCACACCACCGGCGGCTACCTCACCCAGGCCGCGTACACGCACAAGAACGTGTTCGACCTGAAGCCGGAGACCGACGTCTACTGGTGCACCGCCGACGTCGGCTGGGTCACCGGCCACTCCTACGTGGTCTACGGGCCGCTGGTGAACGGCGCCACGCAGGTGCTGTACGAGGGCACGCCCGACACCCCGCACCGCGGCCGCTGGTGGGAGCTCATCGAGAAGTACAAGGTCTCGATCCTCTACACGGCCCCCACGGCGATCCGCACCTGCATGAAGTGGGGCGACGACATCCCGGGCGGGTTCGACCTCTCCTCGCTGCGCGTCCTCGGCTCGGTGGGCGAGCCCATCAACCCCGAGGCGTGGATGTGGTACCGCCGCGTCATCGGCGGCGACAAGGCCCCGATCGTCGACACGTGGTGGCAGACCGAGACCGGCGCCATCATGATCAGCCCGCTCCCCGGCGTGACCGCGACCAAGCCCGGCTCGGCGCAGGTCGCACTGCCCGGCATCGACGCGACCGTGGTCGACGACGAGGCCCAGCCCGTACCTGACGGCGGTGGCGGCTACCTCGTGCTCACCGAGCCGTGGCCGTCCATGCTCCGCGGCATCTGGGGCGACCTGGAGCGCTACAAGGAGACGTACTGGTCGCGGTTCGACGGCCTCTACTTCGCGGGCGACGGCGCCAAGAAGGACGAGGACGGCGACATCTGGCTGCTCGGGCGCGTGGACGACGTGATGAACGTGTCCGGCCACCGGCTGTCCACCACCGAGATCGAGTCGGCGCTCGTGTCGCACGAGATCGTGGCGGAGGCCGCCGTCGTCGGCGCCGCGGACGAGACCACCGGCCAGGCCGTCGTCGCGTTCGTGATCCTGCGCGGCAGCCACGCCGGCCGGGCCTCCACGCCGGAGGGCGCCGCCGACGTGCAGAAGGAGCTGCGCGACCACGTGGGCAAGGAGATCGGCCCGATCGCCAAGCCCAAGAAGATCCTCGTGGTGCCGGAGCTGCCCAAGACCCGATCCGGCAAGATCATGCGCCGCCTGTTGCGCGACGTCGCCGAGGACCGCGCGGTGGGCGACGCCACGACGCTGGCCGACTCCTCCGTGATGGACCTGATCACGGCGGGCCTGGCGGCGCCGTCGGCGTCCTCGGAGGACTGACCGGCCCCTGGCCGCCGGGGTGGCGCGACCACCCCGGCGGCCGGCGCGCTCATTCCCCCGGCCCGACCTCGTGGAACGTGCGGTCGAAGTGCACCAGCGCGCGCCCCTCGGCGTCCCCGGAGGCGTGCACCCGGACCACCCGCCCCAGGAGCAGCAGGTGGTCGCCGGCCTCGACCTCGGTCCAGGTCTCGCACTCCAGCACGTGCCGCGCGTCCTCGACGAGGACGGGCACGCCGCCCGCACCGGGGCGGACGGCGAGGCCGGCGAACTTGTCCGGCGCCTTGGAGGCGAAGACCGCCGCCACCTCCCGCGCGTCGTGCGCGAGCACGTGGACGGCGAACCGCCGCGCCGCCCGCAGCGGCCCGAGCGTGCGGCTGGAGTGCGCGACCCCGACGGCGACCAGCGGCGGATCCAGGCTCACGCTCATCACCGCGGTGGTCGTCAGGCCCGCGAGCACTCCGCCCGCCGCCGTCGTCACCACGCACACACCGCTCGCCAGCCCGGCCATCGCGTCCCGGAAACCGTCGGCGACGGGATCGAGAGGCGATGTTGATGACATCAACATATCTCCATCCTCCGTGCCCGATGTTTCGCCGGGATCACTCCGGCGCGCGGGTTCTGTTACGACTGCGGACGAGCCCCGAAACGCGCCGCCATGCCACCGTCCGAGGGCCCGTTTCCCCTAGCATTCGAGGCATGGACGTGCGTATCGACGAGGCCACCGACCCTCTCGATCGATCGGTCACCCGCCTGGGTCAGAAGATCCGCGGGCTGCGGCACGCCCAGGGCCTCACCCTCGTCCAGCTCGCCGAGGCGACCGGCCTCTCGCACTCGTTCCTCAGCCAGGTCGAGCGCGGCCGGGCGCGGCTGAGCATGTCGTCGCTGTTCCGCGTCGCGGACCGCCTGGGCACCACCCAGCAGCTCCTGCTCACCGAGGCCACGGCCCCGGCGGCGGGCGGCACCCCCGTGGTACGCCGGACCGACGACGCATCGGCCGCCTCGGCGGGCGGCGGCACCGTCCGGGCTCTCGCGCCGGCCGGCGACCGTCCGTTCGACCCGATGGAGTACACCGGGACGTCCCGCGAGCCGGGTCCGTACTGGGCGCACGACGAGGACGAGTTCGCCTACGTCGTGGAGGGGCACGTGCTGCTCGACCTCGACGGGACGCTGGAGAGCGCCGGGCCGGGCGACTCCGCGTTCTACCGCGGCGGCACCCGCCACCGCTGGGCGAGCGCCGACGGCGAGCCCTACCGCCTGCTGGTCGTCAAGCAGCGACTGCCGCGAGACGGCGGCTGAGCCCCCGCGCGACCTCGCGCTCGTCCGCCGTCACCAGGCGGCCGTCCCGGACGACCACCCGCCCGCCGACGACGACGTGGCGCGGCCGGCGGCCCGGAGCGGCCCAGAGCAGGCCGGCGACCGGGTCGGCCACCCCGGCGTCGGCGATGCCGCTCACGTCCCAGACGCACAGGTCTCCGGCCGAACCGGGTTCCAGCCGGCCGAGCTCGGGCCTGCCGAGCCCGTCCGCCGACCCCGCGCCCGCGGCGTCGAGCAGCTCGCGCGCCGTGAGCTGGCGGCCGACCAGGGCGGAGACCTGCATGGCCAGCCGCGCGTCTGCGAGCAGGTGGCCGGCGTCGTTGGACCCTCCGCCGCTCGTGCCGAGGCCCACGGCGATGCCGGCGGCGAGCAGCCGCGCCACGGGCGCGACGCCCCAGCCCATCGGCACGTCGCAGCCCGGCGCGTGCGTCGCGGACGCGCCGGACGCAGCGAGACGGCCGATCTCGTCGTCGGTGACGTCGCACAGGTGCGCGACCGTGACGTCGGGGGCCAGCCAGCCCCACTCGTCCAGCAGGTCCAGCGGACGGCTGCCGTAGCGCTCCAGCGCCGCGACCACGTCGACCTGCTCGTTGGCCTGGGTCCGACGACGCAGCCCGCGCCGCGCCGCCACCTCGCCCAGCAGCCGGAACGTCGGCTCGCCGTCGCTGTGCACCCCGGCCGGACCGACCGCCACCTGCACACGGCCGTCGGCGCGCACGCCGCCGGGCGCGTCGCCCACCAGCGCCGCGGCGATCGCGTCGGCGCTCGACGCCGCCGCCTCGGCGTCGTCGCCCGCGGAGCCGCGGACCAGCACGAGGCGCGCCCCGAGCTCGTCGGCCGCCCCGGCGGCGGCCCGGGCGAGGTCCACCGTCTCGGCGGTCGAGAGCGCCGCGGGCCAGGTCAGATGATGGTCGGCGACGGTCGTGACGCCGCTGAGCAGCGCCTCGGCGAGCCCCGCACGTGCGGCGAGGCCCACCAGCTCCGCGTCCACCCCGGCGCGCGCGTAGGCGCCGGCCATCAGGCCGAGCCACGCGCGCATCGGGACGCCGCGGGTGCCGGGCAGCGTCCGGAAGGCCGTCTGGAGCAGGTGGTGGTGCGCGTTCACCAGCCCCGGCGTGACGACGCAGCCGGTGGCGTCGAGCTCCTCGACGCCCGCAGAGCCTCCGTCCACAGGCCCGCCGTCCGCAGACCCCGCAGCGACGGGCCCCACGCTCACCACCCGCCCGTCACCGCCCACCACGACGTCCCCGCCCGGCTCGCCCTCGGCCACACCCGGCCCGGTACGCACCGCGAGCGCACCCCGCACGACCAGCCCCGGCGCCGTCCGCGGCCCGCCGCCGACGCCACCGCCGGCCCCCGCAGCGCTCACCCGCGGTCCCGCGCCGTCAGCCCTGCGGCCCCGTCGGCCGGGGTGGTGAACCGGGACGCCTCGACGAAGGTGCGCACGAGGTGCTCGACCGCGTGCTCGAACAGCTCCTTGCCCGCCTCCGCGGTGGCCGTCGTCGGGTCGCCGATATGACCGTCCGGGCCGAAGTCGCTCGAGAGCCAGCCGAACGACGTCGGCCGACCGAACCCGATCTGCTCGTACGCGAGCAGGTCCTCCGGCACGCGCCGCTCGGCGCGCTCCATGCGGACCAGCTCCGGGCGCAGGTGCAGCATGAGCGAGGTCTCGCCGTGGCCGCCGTGCACGCCGAGCCCGTGCTCCGCGCCGGACGCCGGGGTACCGCCCTGGTCGCGCGGCGTCGCGACGTGCGCGAAGAAGGTGCGCAGCCCGAACCGGCGGCGCAGCTCGCGGTTGGCGACCTGGCCGAGCGCGGAGTTGCCGCCGTGCCCGTTGACGAACAGCAGCCGGGTGATGCCCGAGGCGGCGACGGACCGGCCGACGTCCACCAGCACGCGCATGAGCGTGTCCCAGGACAGCCAGATCGTGCCGGGGAACCCCGCGTGCTCGTCCGACTTGGTGTAGGCGAGCGGTTCGAGCAGCACGACGGACGCCGCGCCGGACGCCGTCACCGCCGCGGCGGCCGCCGCCGCGGCCTCGCTCGCCGTGACCAGGTCCGTGGACACGGGGAGGTGCGGGCCGTGCTGCTCGATCGCGCCGAGGGGCAGCACCGCCACGGTGTCGTCGGGCAGCGCCTCGATCTCCGGCCACGTCAGGTCGGCGAACCGCGGGGCCCGGGCCGCGCCCATCAGCGCACCCCGATGTTCACGCGGGTGTCGACCGGCGGCGCGTCGACGAGCTTGCCCGGGTTGAGCAGGCCCTTCGGGTCCGTGGTGCGGGCCGTCTCGCGGGCGAGGTCGACGTGCCGGTCCACGTACCACTGGTGCGGCGAGTGCACGCCGAGGCCGAGCGCCTCCAGGCGCTCGATCCCGGCGAGCGCCTCGGCCTCGGAGACGTAGTCTGCGACCACCATCGCGAGCGGGGCGGTGCCCATGAGCTCCAGGTGCAGGTGGACGTCGCCGGCGTAGACCGCCCGGACCTCCTCCTCGCGCTCCCAGTGCGCCCGTCCGCCGGTCTCCATGTGGAACCACGTGCGCTCGGGGTGCGCCTGCTGCAGGTGGTAGACCGGGTGGTTGTACGACATCGAGGACAGCTTGTCGGTCGCCGCGTAGTCCGCGAGGCTCGCGACCACCTCGCCGCCCGCCGCCACGACCCGCGCCTCGACCTCGGCCGCGGTCGAGGCCTCGGCGATGACCCGCAGGCTGTACCGCGCGTGGTCGAGCGGCACGGGGGCGGGCAGGCTCGGCACCAGCGCGGGCGGGTCCGCGGATGCGAGCCGCGGCAGCACCGGCAGGTCGAGCAGCGAGCGGTGCACGCCCGTGAGCGACGCCCAGTCGGCGAAGGCCGCGTAGACGGCCACCCAGTCGCGGGCGGGGTCGGTGGCGATCTCCAGCTCCACGATGACCCCGGTGACGCCGTAGACGTGCACGTACGGCAGGACGTCGGGGCCGGTCACGGTGAACGTGGTGCCGCTGCCGTCCATCGGGGCGACGGTCAGGGAGAGCACGAACCCGTCGGACGTGGACCCGTGCTCGATCGTCCCCGTGCCGGCGGACCCGCCGCCCACGAACCCGCCGATCGTCGTCCCCTTGGTGGACGGGTAGATCCAGATGTCCCGCCCGGCGGCGCGGGCCGCTATGTCGATCGCGCTGATCTTCGCGCCCGCGCCCGCCGTCACCGTGCCCGAGTCGTTGACCCGGATCGTGTCGAGGCCGCGCAGGTCGAGCACGATCCCGCCGTCGAACGGCGTCGCCTGCCCGTAGTTGCCCGTCCCCGACCCGCGTGGGGTCACCGGGACGTCGTGCTCGTAGGCGATGCGCAGCACCTGCGCCACCTGGTCCGCGGTGGTCGGGCGCACCACGGCGTCCGGCAGGTACCGGCCCGCGGGGACCTTCTCCCGCAGGACCGGCGACATGCGCGACCAGTCGGACGACGCCTTGAGCAGCAGCTCGGCCTCGACGGAGACCAGCTCGGGCCCGAGCGTGCGGGCGATCTCGGCCGCGGCCAGCGCGGACCGTTCGGCGATGTTCGGTGTCTCGTCGGTCATCGGTGCTCGTCAGCTCCCCATCGAGATGGTGTCGTCGGTGAACTCGTTGGTGTAGAGCGACTCTGGCTCGATGTCCGGGGACTCGATCTGGCCGGCGTCCACGAGGATCGGCGCGAAGGTGTCGACGATCTCGGTCATGCGGTCCGGGTCGATCCTGCCGAACACCCCGGAGGCCGGGTCGTCGACCACGAGGTCGAGGTCCTTCTGGGCCTGGACCGAGAAGTCGGCCACGCCGAGCGAGTAGGTCCACCCGGTCTGGTACTGGTCGACGAGGTCGACGATCAGCTCGTTGGTGGCCTGCGGGTCGTCGAGGTAGTCGATCTGGGCCTGCTGCATGACCGGCACGAGCTTGGCCAGGCAGTCGGCGTTCTCCTCGACCTTGTCGGCGCGCACGGCGAGCGCCTCCGGGTAGACCGAGTAGCCGACGTCGGCGAGGAGCTGGTAGCCGACCGGCTTGCCCCACTGCGGGATCTCGTTCTCGTAGATGTACGGCTCGGCCGTGGCGAACCCCTGCTGCAGCACGGCCGGGTCGGACACGAAACGCTGCGGCGTGCCCTCGTAGCTGAGGTCGATCTGCGCGTCGTCGATGATGCCCTGCGCGGCGAGCAGGCGGGGGAAGACGTCGCCGGAGGACACCACGGGGTCGCCGTCCGCGGCGGCCTCCTTGATCGTCTCGGCGCCGTCGTGGCTCTCCGGGTCCCACATGACGATCTGCGGGCTGGTGGTGAGCATCGAGGCGACGGTGACCACCGGGTTGTCGGCCAGCGCGGTGATCTGGGCGTCGGTGGTCACGGCGCCGAGCAGGATCGAGTCGTCGAGGTACATGAGCGACGGGACCGGCTGGAAGTTCACGTTCGGCCCGCCGGGCCGCACCTCGACGTCCACCCCCGTGTCGACGCCCTGGGTCACCAGGGAGCCGGTGACCGACTTGGTGTCGGTGTCCACCGTGAGGTCCGGGCCGACGAGCGAGTACATCGCGCCGTGCTCCGCCTCGGGCTGCCAGTCCTGCTGCATGACGACGGTCGCGGGGCACACGTCGGACAGGTCGAGGGGGCCGCCCGCCTCCGCCGCCGGCGCGTCGACCTGGCCGGTGGCGCCCGCCTGCGCGTCGGCGGTGCCGGAGCCGCAGGCGGTCAGGGCGAGGAGCGGGAGGACGGACAGCGCGGCGAGCGCGAGGCGTCGCGGTCGGGTCAGGGGCGTTCGGGACACGGACGTTCTGGACAAGGACATGCGGACTCCTGAGGGGGGAGAGGTGGGGCGAGGGGACGCGCGGCGCTCAGGCGGCGCCGCGGCCGTACCAGCGGCCGATGACGGCCCGGTCCAGCGCTGCGAAGACGGAGAACATCGCGACCCCGAACAGCGCGGTGAGGATGATGGCCATGAACAGGGCGTCCATGTTCAGGCGCAGCGTGTAGGTGCGCAGCAGGCCGCCGATGCCCGGCGAGCCCTGCTGGAAGAAGAAGTCGCCGACGATGGCGCCGATGACGCTCAGGCCCGCCGCGTTGCGCAGGCCGGTGAAGATCGACGGGAGCGCCGCGGGGAACTGGAGCTTGAGGAGCCGCTGCACGCGGGTGGCGCGGTTCAGCGTGAACAGGTCGTGCGCGGCGGGTCCGGCGGACTGCAGCCCGAACAGCGTGTTCGCGATCATCGGGAACAGGGCGATGATCACGCACACGACGATGCGGGCGCTGAAGCCGTAGCCCATCCAGATCCCGATCAGGGGCGTGAGGGCCAGGATCGGGATGGTCTGCAGGATCACGGCGTACGGGTAGAGGATCTTCTCCGCCCAGCCGGCCTGCGCCATGACCACGGCGTACCCGATGCCGAGCACCACGGCGATCGCCAGCCCGCACAGCGCCACCCCGACGGTCTGCCAGAGCGCGTCGAGCATGGGGTTCATGACGTTCGGGTTGCCGAGCGTGTTCGCGAGCACCTCGTGCAGCGGCGGCAGCAGGAAGCGCCGCTCGGGGGTGAGCACGAGGTAGGTGACGCCGTACCAAACGGCGACGATGCCGAGCACCGCCGCGAGCAGCGGCCCGGCCGCGGCGCCGGCGGCGAACAGCCGGCGTCGGGTGGTGGTCGGGCGCGTGGCGCTGAGGCGAGTCGTGCTCATGAGTGCTCCTCGAGGGCCGCCGAGACCTCGCCGGTGAGCGCCGCGAACTCGGGCTCGTACCGGAGCCGGGGCGGGCGCGGGTAGGACCAGGGGACGGGGATGTCGGCCACCACCCGGCCGGGGCGGCCGCTCATCACGACCACCCGGGTGGAGAGGTAGACCGCCTCGGAGACGGAGTGGGTGATGAACAGCCCGGCGAAGCCCTTGAGCGCGAACAGGCTCTGCAGCTCGGTCTGCATCCGCAGCCGGGTGATCTCGTCGAGGGCCCCGAACGGCTCGTCGAACAGCGCGAGGTCGGGCTCGGCGACGAGCGCCCGGGCGATCGACACGCGCATCCGCATGCCGCCGGAGAGCTGCCGCGGGTGCTGCTTCTCGAAGCCGGTCAGGCCGACGAGGTCGAGCGCCTCCTGCGCCCGCTTGCGGCGGTCCGCCTTCGCGGCGCCCCGCAGCTCCCCCGCGAGCTCGACGTTGCGCAGCGCGCTGCGCCACTCCAGGAGCGTGGGCTCCTGGAACACGTACGACGTCGAGGTGGCGTTCACCTCGATGTCGCCGCCGGTCACCTCGTCGAGCCCCGAGGCGAGGCGCAGCAGGGTGGACTTGCCGCAGCCGGAGGGCCCGACGACGGAGACGAACTCGCCGGCGGCGACCGTCAGGCTCACGCCCTCGAGCGCCACGGTGCCGGTCGGGAACGCCTTGGCCACGTCGTCGAGCACGAGGGTGCGCGTCATGGACCGGGGTCGCGGGGTCGTCGTGCTCACTGTGCTCACTGGGGTCACCTCACGAGCTGTTCGGGTTGCGGGGCCCCGGCGGCGGCCGGGACGGCGGCCGGTCCGAGGGCGAGGGCGGTCTGCACGCGGGTGTCGGCCACGACGCGGCCGCCGGCGACGACCACGCGCGCCAGGGTCGCGCCGGCCAGCACGTCGCCGAGCGGCACGTCGGGCACCAGCACGAGGTCGGCGCGGTCGCCGACCGACAGGCCGGCGGCTGGGAGGCCGAGCACGGTGCGCGCGCCCGAGGTCACGGCGTCGAGCGCCTCCCGCGCGGACAGGTGCGCCGCGGTCATGAGCAGCGACGTCGTCTCGAAGGGGTCGGCGCTGCCCGCGGGGTTGAAGGGGTCGCGCAGGTTGTCGGCGCCCGCGGCCAGGGGGACCCCCGCGTCCAGGAGGGCGCGCACGGCGGTCAGCCCCCGGGGCGCGAGGTGCGTGCTGTCGCGGCCCTGGAGGTAGAGGTTGGTGATCGGCAGCGTCACCACGCCCAGGCCGGCCCGGGCGACGAGGTCGACGACGGGGCCGAGGCGGTCCGGCGGCAGCGACCCGAGCCGCACGGCGTGGCTCGCGGTCACGCGCTGGGTCAGGCCGCGCGCGATCACCTCGCGGGCGAGCACCTCGACGTCGAGCACGCCGTCGTCGGGCAGCGCCGTCTGCTCGTCGGCGTGCAGGTCCACGGGCAGGCCCGTGCGCTCGGCCAGGTCGAGCACCCGGGCGATCTCCGCGCGCGGGTCGGGGGCCAGGTGCGGGCACCCGCCGAGCACGTCCACCCCGCGGGCGGCCGCCTCCTCGAAGACCTCGGTGGGCGTGTGCCACCCGCCGAGCAGGCAGACCTGGAGCGTGACCGACCCCGCGAGCTCCTCGCGGAGCGCGAGCAGCGCGTCCAGCATGCGCAGCGGGTCGCCCTCCGCGGGCGCGTCCACGTGGGTCCGGACGGTCGTGATGCCCCGGCTGACGTAGCGACCCACGGCGGCCCGGGCGCGGTCGAGCACGTCGGCGCCGTCGATGTGCGGGGCGATCTCCCGCCAGCGCTCGATCGCGCCCACGAGGTCCTCCCCCGTCCCGGCGGGGATGCGCGCGGCGGTCAGGGCCTTGTCGAGGTGCGCGTGCGGCTCGGACGCCGCGGGCAGCGCGAGCCAGCCGGTCGCGTCCAGCCGCCCCGCGTCGTCGCCGAGGAGCGGTGACCGTCCGGCGGGCGCCACGGAGGTGACCCGGCCGGCGTCGATCTCCACGTCGACGAGCTCGCCGTCGACCGTGCGCACGCCCCGCAGGGCGGTGACGTGGACGCCGGCGAGCAGCGCGGCACCGTCGGGACCGCCGACGGGGAGAGGCGCCGACCTCATGGTGCCGTCGTGCACGGCATCTCCTCTCCGCCGGTCCGGCCGGACGAGAATGTTGATCAGAGGAACATTCGGAACGCTAGAGGCGGCCTGTTTCCGCCGCGTGTCCGGTGCGGCGCGGCCGTGTGAAACGTCGCCCCGTCCCGTGGAGCAAGATGGGTCCATGCGAATCGCCGCCCCCATCGAGATCGGCCCGCTCGACGCCGACGCCCAGCAGGCCGTCCGAGACCTGGCCGCGGCCGCGGAGGCGCACGACGGCGTCGCGCCGCTGTCCGAACAGCCCCTGCTCAACCTCGGCACGGACGCGGAGTGGATCACGCACGTCGTGGCGCACACCACCGCGGGCAGCACGGTGGGCTACGTGCAGATCGACCGTTCCGGCGAGACCGCGAGCGCCGAGCTGGTGATCCATCCGGAGCACCGCAGGAACGGGCACGGCCGGGTGCTCCTGCGCACCGCGGAGCGGGACGCCACGCTGCCGTCCCGCTCGGGCGAGCCCGGCCAGCACGGCAAGCAGCTGCGCGTGTGGGCGCACGGCGACCTCGAGCCCGCCCGTGAGTTCGCGCGGGCGGCGGGGCTGCGACCGGTGCGCGAGCTGCTCTTCCTGGCCCGCCCGCTCACCGGGGCGGACGGCGTCCCGGAGGCGCCCGCCGCCCCCGCCGGCTACCGCCTCCGCACGTTCCGCCCAGGGGTCGACGACGCCGCCTGGCTGCGGATCAACGCCCGCGCCTTCGCCACCCACCCGGAGCAGGGCCGGATGTCGCTCGACGACCTGCGCGCCCGGCAGGCCGAGCCGTGGTTCGACCCGGAGGGCTTCTTCCTCCTGGTGCCTGACAGCGCGGTCCCCGACGACGGCGCAGAGGCCGACCCGGTCGCGTTCCAGTGGACCAAGACGGAGCCGGGCCAGCCGGACGACGCGCGAGACGGCGAGATCTACGCGCTGGGTGTCGACCCGGACCAGCAGGGCAAGGGGTTCGGCCGGCTGATGACCGACGTGGGGCTGGCGCACCTCGCCCGTTCCGGGGCCACGCGCGCCGTGCTGTACGTGGAGGGCGACAACACGCCGGCCCTGGCCACGTACGAGCGCGCGGGCTTCGCCCGGGCCGCCGTACACGTGCAGTATGCCCGCCCGTGACGGACGCTCTCCGGGATCGTCACCCACTGTGTACCGAACGGTGACACCATGAACGACATGAAGGACAGCGTCGCGACCAGCTCCGCCAGGACCCGGGACAAGAATGGCCGATTCATGAAGCAGAGCCCCCGTACGGCAAGCGCTGAGCCGACCGACGGCGAGGCCGCTCCTGCGCCGTCCGCCCAGGCGAGCGACGGCGCACCCGCCGGCGGCGACGGGTCCGCGCGTCCGGCCGCGCCGAAGCCCGCCATCGCCGAGAAGCCCGCCGCGGAGAAGCCCGCGCAGAAGCCCGCGTCGCAGAAGCAGGCCGCGCCGAGGCCGGCCCCGCCGAAGCCCGGCGAGCCGGAGGACATCCTGGCGCCGCACTCCCTGGACCCGAGCCTGGCCGCGCACATCGCGGAGCACATCGCGGAGAACCCCGGCGGCACGAGCCTGCTCGACCCGCTGCTCGGCGAGCCGCTGCCGGTCGACCGGTTCGCCGACCGCGAGCTGAGCTGGCTCGCGTTCAACCAGCGGGTGCTGGAGCTCGCGGAGGACCCGCGCATCCCGCTGCTGGAGCGCGTGCGGTTCCTGGCGATCTTCGCGTCCAACCTGGACGAGTTCTTCATGGTGCGCGTGGCCGGCCTGCAGCGCCGCATCGCCACGGGTATCGCGGTCACGAGCGCCTCAGGGCTCAGCCCCCGCCAGGCGCTGTCGGCGATCTCCGAGGGCGCGCACACCCTGATGACCCGGCACGCGCGCGTGTTCGAGGACGAGGTGCAGCCGGCGCTGGCCACCGAGGGCATCACGCTGGTGCACTGGGAGGAGCTGGACACCAAGGAGCAGGAGCGGCTGCACAAGTTCTTCCGCAAGCAGATCTTCCCGGTGCTCACCCCGCTGGCGGTGGACCCGGCGCACCCGTTCCCCTACATCTCGGGGCTCTCGCTCAACCTGGCCGTGGTGGTGGCCAACCCGGCGACGGGCAAGGAGCACTTCGCCCGCGTCAAGGTGCCGCCGCTGCTGCCCCGCTTCATCGCGGTCGACGCGTCGGGCAAGCCGCGCCGCCCCGGCACCAAGAAGGCGGACCCGCAGCGCGGCCCGCTCTCGTTCGTGCCGCTGGAGGAGGTCATCGCCCAGCACCTCGACTACCTGTTCCCCGGGATGGAGGTGCGGGACAGCCACACGTTCCGCGTCACCCGCAACGAGGACGTGGACGTCGAGGAGGACGACGCCGAGAACCTGCTCCAGGCGATGGAGAAGGAGCTCCTGCGGCGCCGGTTCGGCCCGCCGGTGCGCCTGGAGATCGCCAAGGACATCAGCCCGCGCATCCGGGACCTGATCGTCCGGGAGCTGGGCGTCAAGGAGGAGGAGGTCTACGAGCTGCCCGCGCTCCTGGACCTCACGGGCCTCAACCTCATCGCGGACCTCGACCTGACGTCCCTGCACTACCCGCCGTTCGTGCCGTCCACGCACCGGCACCTCGCGGAGGTGGAGAGCTCCAAGCCGACCGACGTCTTCGCCGCGATCCGGCGCCGGGACATCCTGCTGCACCACCCGTACGACAGCTTCTCCACGAGCGTGCAGACGTTCCTGGAGCAGGCGGCGGCCGACCCGAACGTGCTGGCGATCAAGCAGACCCTGTACCGGACGTCGGGTGACTCGCCCATCGTGGACGCGCTGATCGACGCCGCCGAGGCCGGCAAGCAGGTGCTCGCCCTGGTCGAGATCAAGGCCCGGTTCGACGAGGAGGCCAACATCTCCTGGGCGCGCAAGCTCGAGGAGGCGGGCGTGCACGTGGTCTACGGGATCGTGGGCCTCAAGACGCACTGCAAGCTGTCGCTCGTGGTGCGCCAGGAGCCCGACGGCTCCCTCCTGCGCTACTGCCACGTCGGCACGGGCAACTACCACCCCAAGACGGCGCGGCTGTACACGGACCACGGCCTGCTGACCTGCGACCCCGACGTGGGCCAGGACCTGACGCGGCTGTTCAACCAGCTCTCCGGGTACGCCCCGAAGTCGACGTTCCACCGGCTCCTCGTGGCACCCCGCGCCGTCCGCTCCGGCCTGGTCGAGCGCATCGAGCGCGAGGCGGCCGCCGCCCGCGCGGGCCACGAGGCGTGGGTCAAGATGAAGATCAACTCGGTGGTCGACGAGACGGTGATCGACGCCCTGTACCGCGCCTCCCAGGCCGGCGTGAAGATCGACCTGGTGGTGCGCGGCATCTGCGCCGTCCGCGTGGGCGTGCCCGGGCTGAGCGAGAACATCCGCGTGCGGTCCATCCTGGGCCGGTTCCTGGAGCACTCCCGCATCTTCGCGTTCGCCAACTCGGTGGGCCCCGCCCTCGCCGAGGGACCTCAGGCGGGCCCCGAGGTGTACATCGGGTCGGCCGACCTGATGCACCGCAACCTCGACCGCCGCGTCGAGACCCTGATCCGGATCTCCGACCCGACCCACATCGGTGAGCTCCTGGGGCTGCTGGACGAGTCCATGGCGGACACGACGGCGTCCTGGCACCTGTTGCCGGACGGCACCTGGGAACGCCCGTCCTCGGGTTCGGAGGGGAACGGCCTCCGCGACCTGCAGGCGGTCCTGATCCAGCGCCAGCGGCGTCGGCTCGAGCCCGTCCGGTGACGGGCCGGAGGTCGGTGGTGGGTACCGAGCCGACGACGGCGACCTCGCCGCCGGCGGGGATGCACACCCCCGTGGTGATGACGGCGGGCGGGATCGTCTGGCGTCGTCGGGCCGGCAACGTGCAGGTGCAGCTGGTGCACCGCCCCCGCTACGACGACTGGTCGTGGCCCAAGGGCAAGCTGGAGACCGGCGAGACCTTCCAGGGTGCCGCGATCCGTGAGGTCTCCGAGGAGACGGGCAAGGAGATCGTGCTCGGCCGCCCCCTGCCCGGCCTGCAGTACCTGACGCCGGAGGGTCGGGTGAAGCGGGTGCACTACTGGGCGTCCCGCCGGGCCCGACGCGGCCGGGACACCGCGGGGCTCGCGGCCCGCGCGCCGGTCGGGCCGGTCGACCGCGAGGAGGTCGACACGGCGGAGTGGCTGGACGCCGCCGACGCGGTGAGCCGCCTCACCCGCGCCTCCGACCGCGGGCCGCTGAACGCCCTGCTGGCCGCCGAGGCCGAGGGCGCGCTGGACACCCGCGCGCTCGTCATCGCGCGGCACGGCCGGGCGGTGTCGCGCACCTCCTGGCACGGCGCGGAGCGCGATCGCCCGCTCACGCCGCTCGGGCACGGGCAGGCCGCCGCGCTGGTGCCGGTGCTGGCCGCCTACGGCGTCGAGCACGTGATCAGCTCCCGCTGGGAGCGCTGCGCCACGACCATCGACCCGTACGTGCGGGCCGCGGGGCTGCGCCCGAGCTACAGCGAGTACCTCACGGAGGCGCAGCACGAGCGGTCGCCGTCGCGCGTCGCGGCGACCGTGGGCGAGCTGCTGGAGGAGACCACCGAGTCGTCGGTGATCTGCACCCACCGGCCCGTGCTGCCGACCGTGCTGGACGTGCTCGCCCAGCACGCGGAGGGCACCGTGGCGGACGGCCTGCCGCGGCAGGACCCGTTCCTCGAACCCGGCGAGGTGCTGGTCGCGCACGTCGCCGAGACCCCCTCGGGACCGCGCGTCGTGGCCACGGAGAAGGTAGGTCCGCAGGTCTGGTGACCAGATCGACCAGGATCGTGGTGGACACACGTTTCATTTCGGCGCACTATCGGTCTCCATGAGCAGCGACCAACGACCGCCGAGACGGCCGGCCATGCTGGACCCCCGGGACGCCGACGCGCTTCCCGGCGAGACGGACCCTGCCCTGCGTGACGAGATCGCCCACGCGACGGCCAGGGCGCTCGTGGACCGCGCCCGCACCGCCGAGGACCCCGCCGTGGTGGAGCGGCTCATCCACCTCGTCGAGAACGAGGGGCTGGACACCGTCGCCGGCCTGTGGGCCGACGCCGCCCCCGTCTCCCTGCCCGGCGCGCTCTGGCGTCTGTACGTGCTGCGCGAGTGGGTGCGGCGGGACATGCCTACCGTCATGCTCAGGTATCGACTCGGTGTGGACGCCGCCCCCGTCCAGGAGGCCGTCGCGGGTGTGCCGAGCCCGCCGGAGCCCGGTGACCTGCAGATACTCGCCGACGCCGTGCTGTCCGGCGTGTTCACCGGAGACCTCGCCGTCGCGCTCGAACGGGCGGGCGCGTTCTGCCGGATCCTCTCGACCGGCGCGGCCTTCGACGCGGACTCCCGCGAGGTCGCCGACCCCACCGGCGCGACCCGGATGACCCGGGGCGCCAGCTCGCTGCTGCGCACGGCGGAAGAGCTGGAACGAGCCGGTGACCTGTGGAGAACCGGCTCCCTGGAGTAGGCCCGCACGCTGTCAAGTCCTCCGCGCGGGCGCGCCCTGTGACGTCCGACCCCCTTGGCAGATCCGCGTACGGGACTACGATGGTCCATGCGACGCCGGGCTGCGGTAGCCCCGGGCTCCACCTCAAGCCGCTACGAGCGGCCCCGCGCCGAGAGGCGCTCCCGGTTCGGCGTCGCCCAACTCTCCCCGCATCCCGGCCCACGGCACCGTGCACCCTGCCTCGGCACGTGCGCTGTGCCGTGTGTCACGAGTCGCCAAAGCATGACCTTGCAAATTGGCGATAGTCGGCAACGGCTCTACGCTGAGCAGGTTCCAGAGCCCTCAGAACGGGAGCCCTCGTGCGCCTTACTCCGCGCGACACCACGTACTTCGATCTACTGGCCGCCCTGGCCCAGCACCTCGTCCGGGGCTCGTCCCTGTTGGCGGAGCTGCTCGGTGCCGACAAGGCAGGCCGCGAGAAGCTGGCCGACGAGATGCACGACGTAGAGCATCTCGCCGACGACGCCACGCACTCGATCATGCGGCGTCTCAACCAGACCTTCGTGACGCCGTTCGACCGCGAGGACATCTCCAGTCTGGCCTCGGCCCTGGACGACTGCATGGACGAGATGGACGAGGCCGCCGACCTCATCGTCCTCTACAAGGTCGAGGGCCTGCCGGACCGCGTCTCCGACCAGGTCCAGGTGCTGCAGCGGTGCGCGGAGCTCACGGCCGAGGCCATGCCCCGCCTGCGCTCGATGGACAAGCTCGCCGACTACTGGGTCGAGGTGAACCGCCTGGAGAACCAGGCGGACAAGCTGCACCGCAAGCTCATCGCCCAGCTCTTCGACGACCTGGCCGGCGACCCGGTCCAGCTCATGAAGCTGAAGGAGATCGTGGAGGTTCTCGAGAACGCCGCGGACAGCTTCGAGAAGGTGGCGAACATGGTCGAGACCATCGCCCTCAAGGAGTCCTGAGTTGGAGGTCGCCCTCGTCGTCCTCGTGGTCGCGCTCGCCCTGAGCTTCGACTACACGAACGGCTTCCACGACGCCGCGAACGCGATCGCCACGTCGGTCTCGACGCGGGCGCTGACGCCGCGCGTCGCGCTCCTCATGGCGGCGACCATGAACTTCGCGGGCGCCCTGCTGGGCACGGAGGTCGCGGAGACCATCGCCACCTCGATCGTCGACCTCACGGGCGCGAGCACGCACGCGGAGCTCGCCGTGGTGCTGTGCGCGCTGCTCGGCGCGATCACCTGGAACCTCATCACCTGGTGGTTCGGGCTGCCGTCGTCGTCCACCCACGCCCTCATCGGCGGGCTGGTCGGGGCCGGGCTCGCGGGCGGCATGACCGTCTACTGGTCCGCGATCGTGGACAAGGTCGTGCTCCCCATGGTCGTCTCGCCGGTGGTGGGCTTCGGCCTGGCGTTCGCCGTGATGATCGCCGTGCTGTGGATCTTCCGCAACGCCGCACCGGCCAAGACCCACCGGCGCTTCCGCATCGCACAGACGGCCTCCGCCGCCGCGATGGCGCTGGGCCACGGCCTCCAGGACGCGCAGAAGACGATGGGCGTCATCTACCTGGCGCTGCTCAGCGTGGGCTGGGCGAACCCGGACACCGGCATCCCCCTGTGGGTCAAGCTGTGCGCGGCGGCGGCCATCTCCGCGGGCACGTACTCGGGCGGCTGGCGCATCATGCGGACGCTCGGCCGCAAGATCATCGAGCTCGACCCGGCGCGCGGCTTCGTGGCCGAGTCGGTCTCGGCGCTCGTGCTGTACGTCAACGCGTTCGTGCTGCACGCCCCGGTCTCCACCACGCACACGATCACCTCGGCGATCATGGGCGTGGGCGCCACCCGCAGGCTCTCCGCCGTGCGCTGGGGCGTGGCCAAGAATATCGCGATCGCCTGGGTCCTCACCATCCCCGCGGCCGCCCTCGTGGCGGCCCTGGCGACGTGGGCGCTCTGGCCGTTCCTCACCTGACCCGACCCCCGGAGGAGCGCTCCGCGCGCGACCGCCCCGGGGGGCGACTTGGGATCGGGCGACTTAGCATCGCAGCATGAGCACTGGTCACACGGCATCGAGCGCCTCCGCGCAATCGGCCCACCGCAAGGCAACGGCACTCGCCTTCGCCGCCGCGGTGGGCGGCTTCTTGTTCGGCTTCGACAGCTCCGTGATCAACGGAGCCGTGGACGCCATCCAGGGTCAGTTCTCGCTCAACCCGACGATCACCGGGCTCGTGGTCGCCGTCGCGCTGCTCGGCTGCGCGCTCGGCGCCTGGGCCGGCGGGCGCCTGGCCGACCGCTGGGGCCGCACCCACGTCATGGTGCTCGGCGCCGTGCTGTTCTTCGTGTCGTCGATCCTCTCCGCCATCGCGTTCTCCGCCGTGGACCTCGCCGTCTGGCGGTTCATGGCCGGCGTCGGCATCGGCATCGCGTCGGTGATCGCGCCCGCGTACATCGCGGAGATCGCGCCGGCCGCGATGCGCGGCCGCCTCGGCTCGCTGCAGCAGCTCGCGATCACCATCGGTATCTTCGCGGCCCTGCTCTCCGACCAGATCCTCGCGGAGTCGGCCGGCGGCGCCGCCAACGTCCTGTGGCTCGGCTGGGAGGCCTGGCGGTGGATGTTCCTCGTCGCCGTGATCCCGGCCGCCGTCTACGGCATCCTCGCCCTGCGCATCCCCGAGTCGCCGCGGTACCTCGCCGCGAAGGGCCGCGACGACGAGGCGCGGTCCGTCCTGGCCAGCGTCCTCGGGCCCGACGAGGACGTCGACGACCGCCTCGCGCAGATCCACCGGAGCATCGTGATCGACGAGGCCAACGCCTCAGAGGGCTCGCTGCGGGGCAGCGCCCTGGGCCTCAAGCCGATCGTCTGGGTGGGCATCCTGCTGTCGGTGTTCCAGCAGTTCGTCGGCATCAACGTGATCTTCTACTACTCGAGCACCCTGTGGCAGGCCGTCGGGTTCGACGAGAGCCAGGCCTTCCTGGTCTCCACCATCACGTCGATCACGAACGTCGCCGTCACGTTCATCGCCATCGCGCTCATCGACAAGGTGGGCCGCCGTCCGCTGCTGCTCATCGGCTCGGCCGGCATGACCGTGTCGCTCGGCCTCATGGCACTCGCGTTCACGCAGGCGACCGGCACGGGCTCCGACATCTCGCTGAGCGGCCCGTGGGGCGTCATCGCGCTGATCTGCGCCAACGCGTTCGTCGTCTTCTTCGGCGCCTCGTGGGGCCCGCTCGTGTGGGTGCTGCTGGGCGAGATGTTCCCCAACCGCATCCGTGCCGCCGCCCTCGGCGTCGCCGCGGCCATGCAGTGGATCGCCAACTTCGCCATCACCCTGACGTTCCCGCCGCTGCTGTCCGCGTTCGGCGCCAGCGTGCCGTACCTGATGTACGCGGCCTTCGCGGCGCTGAGCTTCTTCTTCGTGTTCACCAAGGTGCCCGAGACCAAGGGCATGGAGCTCGAGGACATGGGCGACGAGTCCCGCGCCGGGGCCTAGACCTCGGCAGGCGAAGCACGGCGCCGCTCCCCATCCGGGGGGCGGCGCCGTTTTCTTTCGTGCGCCAGTCGACGGTGTTGCGCAGGTCACACCGCCGTCGTCGGCCCGCCCGGCCGGAGACGCTTGCATTCGGCAACCATCTGGATATAGTTGCTCTAAGCAATCAACCGCGAGGCACCCATGACTTCCCACAGCAGCCCGACATCGTCCGGCACCGAAGCCCCCGCCGTCGCCCTGATCACCGCGCTCCAGAGTCTCTCCCGCGCCCAGCGGGAGGCGGCGGCACGTATCGCCCACGAGCTCGACTGGCCCAGGGCCGGCGTCGCCGTGCTGCACCTGCTCGACAGGTGCGGCCCGGTCTCCCTGTCCGACATCGCCGCGCGCCAGCGCGTCGACCTGTCGGTCGCGAGCCGCCAGGTCAGCACGCTGGCCGACGCCGGGTACGTCGTCCGGACCGTCGACGACGAGGACCGCCGGGTCCGGACCGTCGAGCTGACCGACGCCGGCCGGGCCCTCGCGGCCGAGGCCACCGAGCAGTACAAGAAGCTCATCGACCAGGCGTTCGCCACCTGGTCCCCCGAGGACCTCGCCGAGGCGACCCGCACGCTGGACCGCCTCGTCGACACCATCAGTGCGGACATCACGCACCGGAAGACCCCCCAGAACCAGCAGGAGTGTGCATGACCAGCCCCAACACCACGACCACGGTGGCCGAGCCCGACCACCTCCAGGGCGAACCACCCGCCATGACGCACACCGAGGTTCTCCGGGCGCTGTCCGGGATCCTCCTCGGCATGTTCGTGTCGGTCCTCGCGATGTCCGTCGTCTCGTCGTCCCTGCCGAAGATCATCACCGACCTCGAGGGCGGCCAGTCGGCCTTCACCTGGGTCGTGACGGCGACCCTGCTGACCTCGACGATCTCGACCCCGATCTGGGGCAAGCTCGCCGACCTCACCAACCGCAAGACCCTCATCCAGATCGCACTGGTCATCTCGGTGCTCTCGGCGGCCGCCGCGGGCTTCTCGCAGGACGTCGGCCAGCTCATCACGTTCCGTGCCTTCCAGGGCATCGGCGCGGGCGGCCTGCAGTCCCTGGCCGCCGTGCTCATCGCCGACATCATCAGCCCGCGCCAGCGCGGCCGGTACATGGGCCTCATGGGCTCGATCATGGGTATCGGCATGGTCGGCGGCCCGATCCTCGGCGGCTTCCTCACCGACGCCATCAGCTGGCGCTGGAACTTCTTCGTGGGCCTGCCGTTCGCGATCGCCTCGATCATCGTGCTGCAGCTGACCCTGAAGCTGCCCAAGCGGCCGAAGGGCTCGGCCCGGATCGACGTCATCGGCGCCACGCTGATCTCGGTGGGCATCGCCACCCTGCTGCTGTGGATCACCTTCGCGGGCAGCAAGTTCGACTGGATGTCCTGGCAGACGGTCGCGATGGTCGGCGGCTCCCTGGTGATCCTCGCGATCGCGGTGCTCGTCGAGCTCCGCGTCAAGAACCCGCTCATCCCCATGTACCTGTTCAAGAACCGCACGCTGGTGCTCGCCGTGATCGGCTCGGTCGCCGTGGGCGTCGCGATGTTCGGCTCGTCGGTGTTCCTGAGCCAGTACATGCAGCTCTCGCGCGGCAAGACGCCCACAGAGTCCGGCCTCTACACCATCCCGATGGTGGTCGGCCTGTTCCTGTCGTCCACGGTCAGCGGCCAGCTCATCTCGAAGACCGGCCGGTACAAGCCGTTCATGGTCGTCGGCGGCGTGCTGCTGACGGGTGGCCTGCTGCTCCTGTCGACGCTCGACTACCAGACCTCGTTCGTGCTGGTGTCGATCTACCTGTTCGTGCTCGGCGCGGGCGTCGGCATGCTCATGCAGAACATGGTGCTCGCCACGCAGAACACGCTGCACATCAAGGACTCGGGCTCGGGCACGTCCACCGTGACGTTCTTCCGCTCGCTCGGCGGCGCGATCGGCGTCTCCGCCCTCGGCGCGATCCTGGGGCACAGCGTGAAGGAGAACCTGAAGACCGGGGTCACCGAGATCGCACCGGAGCTCGTCAAGCAGGGGATCGACCCGTCGGCGCTGTCCTCCGGCGGCGGCACGCTGCCCGATCTCTCGACGCTCCCGGCCCTGCTGGTCGAGGTCGTGGAGAAGTCCTACGCGAACGGCATCGCGGACATCTTCCTCGCCGCCGTCCCGCTCGCCCTGGTCGCCCTGGTCTGCGTCTCCCTCATCAAGGAGGTGCCGCTGGGTCACCGGTCGGGCATCGACCAGCTCCAGGACCTCGAAGCCACCGAGGTCTAAGGCGTAGCAAGCGGGGGATTTCGTGCCCGCGGGCTGTGATCCGGGCGCTTGACGCGTCATCATGGGCGCATGCTCTCGAGTACAGGCAGATCCAGCACGGACGCGTCCGAGGACGGTGTCGCCGTCGGCCACGGGGCCGACGGCGACACCGCCGACGAACGGAGGACCGTTCCCGGGCCGTTCGAAGGCCTGGAGCGCGAGGTGCGCCTGGTGATCCGGCGCGCGCAGTCCAACGGCACGTCGATCGCGCAGCGGGTCCACCCCGAGCTCGACGCGAGCGCGTACCCCCTGCTGGCGCACATCGCCGAACGGCCGGGGGCGCGGGGGTCGGACCTCGCGACCTTCTTCGGCGTCGGGCGCGCCACCGTGTCGCGGCAGCTCAGCCGCCTGGTCGAGCTCGGCCTCGTCGAGCGGACCGTCGACCCCGACGACAGCCGGGGCCAGCGCATCACGCTGACCCCCGACGGCGTCGACCGCTTCGAGCGGGCGCGCACCAGCCGGGTCGCCATGCTGGAGGGCGCGCTCGCGACCTGGGACACCGACGACGTCGCGCAGCTCGCGCGGCTCCTGAACCGCTATTCGGCCGACATCGTGGCGTGGAAGCAGAGCGCGCACTGACGCGGTGGTCCCGGCGTCAGCGGCGCGCCCCGTCTCACCGACCTGGCAGGGTCAGCTCTCCTCGAACGTGAGGCTCACCGAGTTCATGCAGAACCGGTCGCCCGTCGGGGTCTGCGGCGCGTCGTCGAACACGTGCCCCAGGTGGGAGCCGCAGTTCGCGCAGCGCACCTCGGTGCGCACCATGCCCAGCGAGCGGTCCTCGATCAGCTCGACGGAGTCGCCGGCGAGCGGGCTGTAGAACGACGGCCAGCCGCAGTGCGAGTCAAACTTGGTGTCCGAGCGGAACAGCTCGGCGTCACACGCGCGACACCGGTAGACGCCGTCGCGCTTCTCGTCCAGCAGCTCGCCCGTCCAGGCCCGCTCGGTGCCCGCCTGGCGCAGCACCGCGTACTCCTGGGACGAGAGCCGCTCGCGCCACTCCTGGTCGGACCTCGAAATCTTGTACGTCATCTCAACACCTCCGCACAGAGCAACTTCCCGCTCACCGCCGGTGTTCCAGCGGTGACAAACACGTAAGGCCTTCCGACCGGTCGTCCGGTCGGAAGGCCCCACGAGGTCCTGGCGTCAGCTCGCGGCGGACGCGTTCGGGTTGCCCGCGCCGCGGCCGCGGCCGCCCCGGCGGCGACGGCGGGGTGCGCCTGCGCCGTCCGGCCGCGGGAAGTGGTCGGCCGCGGTACGCCCGCCGCCCGACGCCGGACGCGCGGCCCCGCGCTGCCCTGACGCCTGGCCGGCGCCGCCGGTGCCCTGACCGCGCGACTGGCCCTGGCGACCGCCGCCCTGCGCGCCCTGGCCGGAGCCCTGGCGTCCGCCCTGGGCGCCGCTCTGGCCGGACCCGCCCTGGCCGGACCTGCCGCGCCCACCCTGCCGCCGGGGCTGGCCCTGACGGACCGGCTGCTGCGGGGCCGGCGGCACGTACTCGACGTACGGCGCGACCTCGCCGACGAGGCTGGTCACGGTGGCGTCGCCGGGGGCGACGTCCTGCGGGCGGGCGGTGATCTTCGCCTTGCGGGTCAGGTCACGCACGTCCCCGCGCTCCTCGGGGAGCATGAGGGTCACGACGTCGCCGCCGGACCCGGCACGCGCCGTACGGCCGGAGCGGTGCAGGTACGCCTTGTGCTCGGCGGGCGGGTCCACGTGCACCACGAGCTCGACGTCGTCGACGTGGATGCCGCGGGCGGCGATGTCGGTCGCGACCAGCACCTTGACCTCGCCGGACGAGAACGCGGCGAGGTTGCGCTCGCGCGCGCCCTGGCCGAGGTTGCCGTGCAGGTCGACGGCGGGCACGCCCGCGGCGGTGAGCTGCTTGGCGAGCTTCTTGGCCTGGTGCTTGGTGCGCGTGAACAGGACGCGACGGCCGGTGCCCTGCGCGAGCTGCTGCACCACGTTCTTCTTCGCGTCCTTGTCGGCCACGGCGAGGATGTGGTGCGTCATCTGCGGCGGCGGCGCCGCGGCGTCGTCCACGGAGTGCGTGACCGGCTGGTGCAGGTAGCGCTTGACCAGCACGTCCACGCCGTTGTCGAGCGTGGCCGAGAACAGCAGGCGCTGTGTGCGCGCGGCCGTCCGGTCGAGGATCCGCTTCACGCCGGGCAGGAAGCCGAGGTCGGCCATGTGGTCGGCCTCGTCGAGCACGGTGATCTCGACGTCGTCGAGCGTGAGGTGGCGCTGGCCGAGGAGGTCCTCGAGGCGTCCGGGGCAGGCGATGACGATGTCGACGCCCGCGTTCAGCGCGGTGACCTGGCGCGACTGCGCCACGCCGCCGAAGATCGTGGTGGTCTTCAGACCGAGGGCCTGCGCCAGCGGCGCGACCGAGTCGTCGATCTGGTTGGCGAGCTCACGCGTCGGGGCCAGGATCAGCGCACGGGGCCGACCGGCCGCGCGGCGCGGCTGGCCCGACGCGGCGGAACGGGCGCCGGACGTCGCGAGACGCGTCACGACCGGCAGGGCGAACGCGAGGGTCTTGCCGGAGCCGGTGCGGCCGCGGCCGAGCACGTCGCGACCGGCGAGGGAGTCCGGCAGGGACGCCGTCTGGATGGGGAACGGCGAGGTGATGCCGCGGTCCGTCAGAACCTGCACCACGGGTGCGGGCAGACCGAGGTCGGCAAAGGTAGTCAAAGGAGATGGGCCTCTCGGGCTCGGTGGCGGCGCGTACCGCGCCGGTGGTCCGCCGTGCTCACACCGGCGGGCGGGTTGCTCACCCGGGCCGGGGCCACGACGTCGGGCGGCCGATGCCGCCCACGACCGAACATTCTCGCACGTTCGCCGGCCCTTGACTGCGGCGCACGTCACGTTCGGTGTGGTTCTATGTGGCGCATGAATTCCGCAACGACCAGCTCCGCCGGACCGTTCGCCACCATCGGCGACGTGCTCGGCACCATCTGGACGAACGCGGTCACCCCGGTCGACCCGCCGGCCGACCTGATGGTCCTGGCCATGGCGGCGATCGCGCTGGTCGTCGTCTTCTTCCGACCCCTGTGGCACCTCGCGCGACACGTGATCACCATCGCGCACGAGGCGTCGCACGGCCTGGGTGCCCTGCTGACGGGCCGCAAGCTGGAGGGCATCCGGCTGCACTCCGACACCTCCGGCCTCACCGTGTCGCGCGGCAAGCCCCGCGGACCGGGCATGGTCATCACGGCGTTCGCGGGCTACGTGGGCCCGGGCCTCATCGGGCTCGGGGCCGCCTGGCTGCTCAAGCTCGGCTACGCCGTGGGCCTGCTGTGGCTGCTCGTGGCCCTGCTCGCGCTGCTGCTCCTGCAGATCCGCAACTGGTTCGGCCTGTGGTCCATCCTCGTGAGCGGCACCGCGCTCGTGTTCGTCACGTGGTTCCTGGCGCCCGAGGTGCAGAGCGCCGTCGCCTACGCCGTGACCTGGTTCCTGCTGCTCGGCGCGGTGCGGCCGGTGTTCGAGCTCCAGGTGCAGCGCTCCCGCGGGCAGGCCCGGACGTCCGACGCCGACATGCTCGCCCGCCTCACCGGCGTCGGCGGCCTCTTCTGGGTGACGCTGTTCCTGCTCGTCACCCTGGGTGCACTCGTGCTGGGCGGTTCGTGGATCCTCGGCGTGGCGCTCTGACCCGTCCCCCGCGCACCGGCGCCAGGGCGGCGTCCGCCGCACGACGAAGGCCCCCGGCACCCACCTGACAGGTGGTCGTCCCGGGGGCCTCGGCCGTTCGACGCCCCGGAGGGCGCCGGAAGGTCACGCCGTCGGCGTGAGCACGAATCCCGGACCCTCGGCACGCGGGTCAGCGTCCAGGGTCAGCGTGTCCAGGGCAGGTGCGGCCTGCGCCTCGACGAACACGTTGGTGGAGCCCGAGGCGTCGACGACCTGGTCGTCGGGCTGCGGGGCCGGAACCAGCGCGAGCTCGAAGTTCCCCGGCTGGTCGGAGGCCTGCGCGATGCGCAGACCACCCTCGACCGGCACTCCGGCCTGCTGAGCAAGGTCCTGGACGGCGGTACGAGCGTTGTCAGTCACGGTGAGCACGATGAGCTCCTCAGATTGGTTCTCGTGGTCCCGACCACCGAACCAAGCCCGCCCTCTCACCGCAAGCGTGAGACGCATTTAACCCGATATCTCCCACTGGGTGGGACAGCGCATGACAGCGGCCGAGAGAAGACGTATGGTGCCCCGCCCGGAGGGCCGCACCACCATCCTGGAGCTGACCGGTAGGCTTTCTACTCGCGCCGCCCGGTCGCCGGGCGCGCGGGCCTCTAGCTCAACTGGCAGAGCAGCGGACTTTTAATCCGCGGGTTCCGGGTTCGATCCCCGGGGGGCCCACCTCTCTCACCTGCGCACTCGCCCTCCTCCGGGCTCCCGCCCTGCGGTCCGCCCAGCGGATACGTAGCATCGAGGCGGACGGCATCATGCGCAACGTGGCCCGCATTCTCACCGCGCTGGCCCTCCTGCTGGCGGGCGTCGGACCGACGCCGGCAGCAGCGGCCGCACAGTGCTTGCTGCCCGACGGCGGCCGCGGCGTCCACGTCTGGATCAAGTCCCCGACCACGCGCGCGCCCGACGGCTCAGCTGCCGGCCGGACCCGGCCCGCGGGAACCCGGCTGTGCCGGGCCGTCACCTCCGACGCCCAGGTCGTCTACGTCGAGGGCGCCACGGGACTGATCCTCGCCACCCGGCGCGCACCCGTGGCCGGCGGCCCCGCGGGCTCCGCGGGGCGCGCGCACGCGGACGCCGCCCGGCAGCTCGCGGCCAGGTACGGGGTCACCCTCCAGCTCTCGGCGGCGGACGAGGGCGGCCGGCGCGGCTACGTCACGGCGACCAGGGCGCTGCTCACCGGGAGCTACACCCCGGGCGGCACGCTGACCCCCGGCAAGGGGCTGATCCGGCTCGGCAACGGCGCCGACGACATGTCGGTGGCCGGCAGCGGGAACAACTGGTTCCGCAGGTACCTGCTGAACCAGGCCCGCCACGAGATCGCGCACGCGGAGATCGAGCAGCGCTGCGGCACCACCAGACCACCCGTCGCCGGTGCTCCCGGCGCCGTCCGCGCCTCCACCGGGAAGCCCGTGCACGAGCACGTCACCGAGGCGTACGCCGACCTGTACCTGGGGGCGACCACGCGCAGCCCGGGCGGCTACGGCTATTCGACCACCTGGGACGTCCCGCGGGCGAGGGCGATCCACGCGGGCCGCTGCTCCTGAGGCGACACCACCGGGCGACATCGGGCGGCAGTAGTTTCCGGTGATACGGCTTCGCTACACGAAAACATCGCCCGCGCACCTCCACCGGACACTCTTACGCCGCGCCTACGCTGACCTGTACCGTAGTCGCCCACCCGAACGCCGAGGGGCCCACATGGCACAGCTCGACCGTCGCACCTTTCTGGCAGGCGCCGCCGTGGTCGCATTCGACCCGGCCGACTCCCGGTGGCTGAACAGCCTCCCGGAGAACTCCACCGCGATTCAGCTCCCCCACCTGGACGGCGAGCTCGTCACCGACGAGGACGCGCTCACCGAGGCCGCCACCGACTACGGGCACCTGAAGCACCACCGCCCCCGGGCCGTGCTGCGGCCGGGTTCGGTCGACGACGTCGTGACCCTGGTCCGGTTCGCCGACGAGCACGGGCTCGTCGTCGCCGTGCGCGGCCAGGGCCACTCGACGTTCGGTCAGGCGCAGGCCGACTGCGGCGTCGTGATCGACTCGCGCACCCTCGCCACGATCCACGAGATCACGCCCGACCGGGCGGTCGTCGACGCCGGGGTCCAGTGGCTCGACCTGGTCCGCGCCACGCTCGCCGTCGGCGTCGCGCCCCCGGTGAGCACGGACTTCCTGGGCCTCTCGGTGGGCGGCACGCTGTGCGTCGGCGGGATCGGCGGCGCCTCGCAGCACTTCGGGATGCTCGTGGACAACACGGTCGAGCTCCAGGTGGTCACGGGCGACGGCCGCCTGGTCACCTGCTCCGCGGACGAGGAGCCAGAGCTCTTCGAGGCCGTGCTCGGCGGGCTGGGCCAGTTCGCCGTCATCGTGCGCGCCACGGTGCGCCTGGAGACCGCGCCCGCCATGGCGCGCGTCTACACGCTCACGTACCCCCGGATCACCGACCTGACGGCGGCGCAGCGGACCGCCCTGGCCGACGGCCGCTTCGACTACCTGGAGGGCCAGCTCGTCCCCACGGACGACGACGGCTTCGCCTTCGTCCTGGAGGGCGGCGCCTGGTACACCGGCGAGCCGCCCGACGACGCGGCCCTCCTGGCCGGCATCGAGCCCGCCGGCGTCGACCTCGTGGACGTGCCGTACTTCGAGTGGCTGAACCGGATCTACGAGACCGTGGAGCAGATCGAGGCGCTCCGGCTGCCCGGGCCGTGGCTCAACGCGTTCCTCCCGGACGCCGCCACCGACGAGATCGTCACGGAGCTCCTGACCACGCTCACCCCGGCCGACGCCGGTGGGGTGGCCCTGCTCTACCCGGCCCGGCGGTCGCTCCTCACCCGGCCGCTGGTGCGGGTCCCGGACGGCGAGGTCTTCTTCCTGCTCGCGCTGCTGCGCGCGGTGAGCCCCCCGGACGACGCCCACGCCGACCGCCTGATCGCCGACAACGACGCGCTGTACGCCCGGGTCCTCGCCGCCGGCGGCACCCAGTACCCCGTCAACGCCCTGAGCCTGACGCCGGCCGACTGGCGCACCCACTACGGCGACCGCTGGCCCACGGTCCTGCGCGCCAAGGACCGCTACGACCCGCGCGGCGTGCTCACGCCGGGCCAGGGCATCTTCGAGCCGGTCAGCACAGCTTCGCGTACTCCTTGAGCCCCTCGACGGTCGAGGCGACGTCGAGCTCGGTCTGGTCCTGCGTGCCGTCGTCGAGCGCCTTCTGGAGCTGGAGGAACGGGACCCGGATCTTCTCGACCGGGCCCTGGAACTCCTCGGGCACGCGCTCCCCGAGCCGCCCGAGCTCCAGGGCCATGGCGTGCATCTGGTCCGCCGAGGCGGCGTCGAGCCCGTCGCTCGCGCCGACGAGCGCGATGCCGATGCGCTCCTCGAGCGTCTTGTCGCCCTTCACGTACATGGCGGCGCAGGCCTCGTTCGCGTCCAGGGGCGCGTCCGGGTCGGAGCTCGTGGTCGCGCTCGCGCTGCTCGACGGCGTCGCGGTCGCCCCGCCGTCGGCCTCCGGGCCGGCGCCGTCCGCGGAGCAGCCGGAGAGAAGAAGGAGCAGCGTCGCGGTGGCGGCGACGGCGAGCGGTGCGGGACGGACCATGGCGCACATGAAACCACCAGGTCCTGGGAATCCGCGCATCCGGCGGGTTTCGCCGGGGTGACCGACGCGGCGCCCCCGGGGCCGGGCGGTGAACGCTCCTGGAACTCTCCCCGAATTCGTCCGACGGCGCCGGACGGGCCTCCGCCAGCGGCTACCGTGGCGAACAGAGCCGCAGATCCGGAGGTCAGCATGGCCGCTCGTCCCGCAGTCATCGCCCACCGTGGGTACTCCGCGGTGGCCCCGCAGAACACCCTCGCCGCCATCGAGGCCGCCTGCCAAGCGGGCGTCGACCACGTCGAGATCGATCTCCAACCCACCGCAGACGGCGTGGGCGCGGTGATCCACGACGAGACGGTCGACGCCACCACCGACGGCACCGGCAAGGTCGCCGCCCTCACCTCGCGGGAGGTGCTCGCGCTCGACGCCGGAGGCTACTTCGCCCCCGCCTTCTCGGGGCAGCGCGTCCCCACGCTCGACGACGTCCTCGCCGTGCTCGTTCGCCACCCCCGCACGGACCTGCTGCTGGAGCTCAAGGGCGCCTGGAACGCGGAACAGGTCGAGCGGGTCGTGGCGACGATCGACACCGCCGGGTTCGACCGCCGCGTGCTGGTGCAGAGCTTCTGGCCCGGCACGGTGGCCACGGTGCGCGACGTCGCGCCGCACCTGCCGGGCGGCCTGCTCGTCTCGTTCGACCCGCCCGGCCTGCTGCGCCTGTGCGAGCGGTTGAACGTCGTGGCCTGCAACCCGTCCGTCGCCACGATCGCGGGCAGCCCGCGGCTGGTGTCCCGCCTGCACGCGGCGGGCCTGCGGGTCATGTCCTGGACGGCGAACGACCCCGAGGCGTGGACCACGCTCGTGACCGCCGACTCCGGGATCGGCGTCGACGGCGTGATCACCGACCGGCCCGAGCGGCTCACGGGCTGGCTCGAGGGCCGGGCCGGCCAGGCCGCCGCCGCGCTGCCCGTCCCGGGCCGGGGCGGGATCCGGCTGCGCCGCCGCGGGCACGCCCCGGCGCAGCGACTGGCCGTGGGCCACGCGTAACCGCTCCCCGTGTCAGACGTACAGGTCACCCGGGTGACCCGTACGTCTGACACGGCGGGGGATCAGGTGCGGTGCAGCCAGCCGTGGAGCCGGCGGGTCACCCAGGGCAGCACCCAGTACGCCATGATCGGCGTCAGGATCAGCGTCGAGATCAGCACCTTGAGCACCAGGTTGACGTCGCCCCATCCGGGCACGAAGTAGGTGAACAGGGCCGTGAACACCAGGTTCACGGGGAAGAACCCGAGCCAGATGCTCGTGGCCTGCTTCCACCGCGGCGGCACGACGCCGGCGGCGACGTCGGCCGGCTCGTCCACCCGCGTCGGGTCCTCGAACCAGCCCTCGATGCCCGTCCGCTGCTGGTAGCGGAGCTCCTCGACGAGCCCGGTGCCCTGCGCGAGCCAGTCCCGGCGCTCGGCGGACTGCTCCCAGGCGGCGAGCCGCTCGGCGTCGGCGAAGCGGTAGAGCATGTGCCAGTCGCGGGACCCCTCCGCGGCGCGGATCCAGCCCGATCCGAGGAACCCGTCCCAGCGGTTGGCGAGGTTGACGCCCGACTGCACCCAGCGGGTGACCTCGGGGACGTGGTCGGGGTGGACGATGCGGTGGATGGACACGGTCACGGGTTGTCCGGCGGGGGTGGGCACGGATCCGTTCGCGGCCTGATCGTGATGGGCCATGCCCGAAGTCTGATACATGGTCTCGAACGCCTCAATGTGAGCGCGCACACCCCGGGTTGTCCAGCCTTCACGGCTGGGGCACGCTCTCTGCCCGGTTCTTGTGACGCATACCTCCGGTCGGGGGGTTACGCAACTCGTGGAGAGTCGTTCAACATTAAACGTCGTCGCGAGGAACGCATCCCCTGGGCCTTCGGGCCTCGTTCTTCGCGACGATCGCCATGGCCTGCGCGACCCCCTTGCGCGCCGTGGCCTGTCAGCAGCTCGAGCATTCTTCGCCGTCCCCCCGAGGGGATCTCCCCTCACGGTGTCGCCGTGCCCAGCCGCAGAACGGAAATCAGCGTGCCCCAGGCGCCGAACCCCGTCGCGCACAGCACCGTGTGCCTTGCCCTTGTCCCCGAGCACCGGGACCGCCCTTGAGGCCCGGAGACCACGCCCTCGTCCCCCGTCGCACGCGACGCCCGGGCGCCCAGGGTGCCCACGCCGCCGTCCCCGCAGCGGGACACAGCGCGCGATCCGGCCGGATGCTGCGCCGCTCGTCCTTCGCGGTCGCGGCCGCGCTCACCACGGTCGCCCTGACCACCACCGCGGCCGTCAGCTTCACCGGGAGCGACGACGCGACGAACGGCTCCACGACGGCCGCCGAGCCGGCCGTGCAGCCCACGCCGGTCGCCATCACCAGCGCCGTCGTGACCGACCCCGACGTCCGGTCCGCCTCCGAGAAGGCGGACGCCGTCCTGAGCGACGCCGACTACGTGACCCGCGAGGGTGACCTGACGGTCAAGGACCGCAAGAAGCTCCAGGCGGCCACCAAGGAGCTGCGGACCATGCTGGACCGGGCCCGCGACGTCGCCACCACCGCCACGGGGCTGCGGCAGAACGCCGCGGCCTCCCGGAGCACCGAGCGCGCGTCGCTCGCGGAGCGCGCGGCCGACGCGTCGGCCGCCGAGGCGAGCGGGACCACCGACGACGCCGCCCGGGACACCGCGGCGGACGCCACCGATCCGACGAACCTGGCCGTCGCGGCCACGGACGTCACCCCGCTCGGCGGGCAGCAGACCGAGAGCCTTCCCATCCTCGCCACCCCGCTCGCCGACTCCGTCGAGAGCACCGCGGTGGCGAAGGAGGCGGAGCAGGCGGAGAAGTCCGCCGACACCGAGGACGCCAAGGCCGCCGCGAAGAGCGCGGCGGCGGCAGCGCCGTCGGCCGATCGGATCGAGAAGGTGACGACGTCGCTCCAGCGGCTCATCACCAAGACCGACGGTGACGCCGTCGTGTCGGTCGACCCGGGCCCCACGCCCGAGGAGATCGCCGCCGCGAAGAAGGCCGCCGAGGAGCGGCGCGAGGCCCGCGCAGAGCGCAAGGCCGAGCGCAAGGCCGAGGTGGCCCGCGAGAAGGCTGCGGCGCGCGCCAAGCAGATGGCCAAGGCCGCGAAGAGCTACGGCAACGGCCAGATCCCGTCGAGCGTGCTCTGCGGGCTGAGCTTCGCCTCGGGCGAGCAGCTGCGGTGCGACGCCGCGGTGGCGCTCGAGGACCTGAACCGTGCGTTCCGCGCCAAGTTCGGCCGGAGCCTGGACCTGACCGACGGCTACCGCTCCTACGGGGAGCAGGTGGCGGTCGCCGCCTCGCGAGGCGCCCTGGCCGCCGTGCCCGGCACGTCGAACCACGGCCTGGGCCAGGCCGTGGACCTGTCCGGCGGCATCGAGTCGTTCGGCAGCGCCGAGCACGCCTGGATGGTCGCTCACGCCGGGAAGTTCGGCTGGAAGCACCCGGGCTGGGCGCAGGCCGGCGGCAGCAAGCCGGAGGCCTGGCACTGGGAGTTCGGCACGAAGTACTGAGCCGTACGCCTGTACCCGGTCCCGCACCGGGCAGCCCGACCACGAGCCCCGGGTCGCGAAGCCTCGCTTC